>CACIUJ010000013.1 GCA_902589795.1 uncultured Pelagibacteraceae bacterium
AAATTATAAAATTGTAGAATTTAACACTAAAGCTAATACTTTAGATTATGATTCAATGGATGCATTAAACAAAGCATCTGAAAAAAATATGATCATTATCAATGAAGGAATGCAATTTTCAGCAGGTGTTAACTTGAATTATGTTATGGATTTTGCAAAAGAAAAAAATTGGAAAGCTATTGAAAAATTTATCCATCATTTTCAAATGACTTGCAAAAAATTAAAATATTCCAACAATGTAGTAGTTTCTGCGCCTTCAGGTTTAGCCCTGGGCGGTGGTTTTGAAGTGCTAGTTCAAAGCGATTATGTGGTAGCACATACTAATATTATTACAGGATTAGTAGAGACACTCGTAGGATTAATACCTGCTGGAGGAGGAACTACTAATATGTTGTGTAGATGGATGCAAACTCAAGAAGCTAAAAAAGATCCTGATTTTGCCCCACAAAAAGTATTTGATATTATTGGTTACGGAAAGACAGCAGCTTCACCAATAGAAGCAGTGCCTTTTAAGTTTTTATTAGACAAAGATAAAAGTATAATGAATAGAAATAAGCTACTTTCAGTTTCTCAAGATTTAATAAATGAGAAAAAAGATGGGTACAAGCCTCCAAAAAAACCAACTTTTAAGTTATCAGGAAGCCAAGTTAGAGGTAAAATGTTCCAAACACTTGAAAAACTTTTTAAAGAAAAGAAAATCATGGAGCATGGAATGGAAGTTGGAAAAAAATTAGCTTTCGTATTAAGTGGGGGTAATACTACTGTTAATAAAGAGTTATCAGAAGATGATATGTATGCTTTAGAGCTAGATGCGTTTGTTCAACTCATTGAAATGGAAAAAACTCAAGCTAGAATTAAGCATACGCTTTCAACAGGAAAACCTTTGGTGAATTAATGGCAACTTATAGAGCTCCATTAGATGATATGATGTTTCTCTTTGAGAAGTTGAGAGATAATTCACACTATAATTCACTTGAAAAATATAAGGAAGTTAATTCAGATCTTGCAAAAGATATATTAGAACAAGCAGCAAAGTTAACTGAAAATCTTATATTACCCTTAGCCAAAGCTGGGGATGAAACACCTGCAAAATTAGAAAATGGGGTAGTAAGAACTCCACCTGGATATAAAGAAGCATACAAAAAATTTATTGAAGATGGGTGGGTTTCTCTGTCTTGTGATCCAGAATATGGCGGACAAGGAATGCCCAAAACTATTAGTTCATTTTTTGATGAAATGTTATCTGCAGCCAGTCTTTCTTTTAAACTTTATAGCGAGCTTAGTATTGGAGCATATAATTGCATACTTCACCATGGCGACGATTCTATAAAAAAAAAGTTTCTTCCTAATATGGTGAAAGGTACTTGGAGCGGAACAATGTGTTTAACAGAACCTGTTTGTGGAACAGATTTAGGCTTGCTAAAAACAAAAGCAATAGAACAACCAGATGGCACTTATAAATTAACTGGTCAAAAAATTTTTATTACTTCAGGAGACCAAGATCTTACAGAAAATATAATACATTTGGTTCTTGCCAGAACTTCTGATGCACCTCCGGGAACGAAAGGAATTAGTTTATTTTTGGTACCAAAAGTTCAAGTAAAGGAAGATGGAACTTTGGGCCCAAGAAATGGCGTTTCTACTAATTCAATTGAAAGCAAAATGGGAATTAGAGGATCTGCTACCTGTGTCTTAAATTTTGATTCTGCAGTCGGATATATGATTGGATCTAAAAATAAGGGATTGAGTTCAATGTTTACCATGATGAATTTAGAAAGAATTGTTGTTGGACTTCAAGGACTGGGATTATCTGAAATCGCATATCAAAATGCATTAAATTATTCGAAGGAAAGAAAACAAGGAAAATCTAATAACAGTAAAACAAAAAATGGAGCTGATCTAATAATAGATCATGCAGATATCAGAAAAACATTATTAAACATGAAATCAATTATTGAGGGTGAAAGAGCCCTAAGTTTTTGGTTAGCGCAGCAAACTGAAGTAAGCTTGTATCATGAAAACAAAAAAATTAAAGAAGAAGCTTCAGACTTTGTCTCTTTAATGACTCCAGTAGTTAAATCACTCTTTAGTGACATGGGAATGGAAATCACTAGCGATGCTATGCAAATTTTTGGTGGATATGGATATACAAAAGATCAAGGCATAGAACAACTTTACAGAGATAATAGAATTACACCAATATATGAAGGGACAAACTCAGTTCAGGCAATTGATTTAGTATTTAGAAAACTTATTAACAAAGACAAGAATATTATTGGAAGTTATTTTAAATTAGTTGAGCAAGAAATTAAAAAAAACAAAGATCAAAAAAATATAAAACCATTAGCAGAAAAACTTGAAGAATATTTAAAAATAACAATAAATTTTACAAATTGGATAAAAGAGAAAATGAAAAACTCCAAGGATGATGTAAGTGCGGCATGTAATGATTATTTAAAAGTGCTAGGTTTTATTGCTTTAGGGCATTCCTGGCTTAAAGTATTAGATGTCAGTTATAAAGAATTTAATAATAATAAAAAGTTTTTTGAAGACAAAATTGAAACTGCCAATTTTTTCTTTAACAGAGTTTTGCCTCGTATAGATTCTCATTATAAATCTGCTATTTCAGGAAGTAGTTATATAATGAATTTTAAATTTAACTAAATTATCCCATTGTAAATGGGTCCGACATGGGTTTATCAGAGGTATTGAACCACGTAGTTTTAATTCTTGTATAATCTTTTATTGACTCAATCCCTGCTTCTTTACCGTAACCACTATCTTTCATTCCACCAAAAGGTGCTGAAGGTGATATTAATCGATAAGTATTTACAAATGTAATTCCAGCCCGAATTGCTTTTGAAACTCTTAAACCTCTCCCTAAGTCTTTAGTATAAACTCCAGATGATAAACCATATTGATTATCATTCATTTTATTGATGGCCTCTTCCTCAGTTTCAAATTTCATTACTGATAAAATTGGACCAAATAATTCATTTTCGGCTGTTGGAAGATTATGATTTTCACATTCAATTATCGTGGCAGGAAAATAGTAACCTTTGTTTGATAAACTATGCCTTTTTCCTCCACATTTTATTTTTCCGCCTTGATCTACCGTAAGTTTTATATTTTTTTCTATTATTTCTAGTTGTTTTAAACTACTAAGCGGACCCATTTGCGTATCACTAGACATTGGATCACCAAGTTTTATTTTTTTTGCACGATTAACTAATTTGTCCAAAAAGTTGGCATAAATGCTTTTTTGTAAATATAATCTAGATCCAGCTATACAACTTTGTCCGCTTGCCCCAAAAATACCAGCAGTAATACCATTTAATGCATTTTCTTGGTCTGCATCTTCAAATACAGCAACAGGACTTTTCCCACCTAATTCTAAACTAACTTGTGATAAATTTTCTGCAGAATTTTTAATAATGTGCCTCGCTGTTTCTGGCCCTCCGGTAAAAGCAATTCTCTCAACACTTTTGTGAGTGGTTAATGATTTGCCACAAGGTTCACCAAATCCTGACACAACATTTACAACTCCCTTTGGCATTCCTGTTTTTTCTATTAATTTTGCAAACTCAAACATAGTTGCTGGCGCTAATTCAGAAGATTTAATTACAACTGTATTTCCCATCGCCAAAGCGGGGGCAAGTTTGACTGCAGTTAGTAACATTTGAGAATTCCAAGGGATAATTGCAGCAATAACTCCAATAGGTTCTCTGGTTGTAATGACTTGCATATTAGGTTTATCAATTGGCAAAACAGTTCCTTCTACTTTATCTGTTAGACCAGCAAAATAATCATAATATTCTGCAATGTAGTTAGCTTGTGTTTTGGTTTCTCTAAAAAGTTTTCCAGTATCTATAGTTTCTATTTTTCCTAATAGTTCAGCGTTTTCTCTTAATTGATTTGCAATAGCTTTTAAATAATTAGCTCTTTCCCTAGGCATTAATTTTGGCCACTTTCCTTCGAAAGCTTTTTGTGCTGCTTCAACAGCTTTATTCACATCTTTACTACTTGCTTCGGGAACAATGCACCAAGGTTCGTTATTTTCGGGATTTAAACTTTTAAATTTTTTTTTATTTTCTGCGTCGACCCACGCACCATTAATATACATTTTATATTCTTTTAACTTAGGCATGATTTTGATCTATAAATTCTTTAAAGGTCATATTAACACTATCAGCACATTCTATACTACACAGATGTTTACCTTTCTTTATCTCTACGAATTTACTTCCCGTAATTATTTTGCTTAAATTTCTAGACATTTCAGGGGTAGAACCTACATCGTTTTCTCCAGTAGTTATTAGAGTATTAGTGTTAATTTTTTTTAACACTTCGTCATCATCAACAAAATTAACAAAAAGTTCATAACTTTTTAAAAAGTTTAAACGTTTATTTTTCTCCAAAATTGAATATATTTTTTTATAAATATTGGGATTTTTTTTTGCAAAGTCTTCTGACAACCATCTTCTCAGCGCAGCTTGCTTAGAGGCTGGCCTATTCATTTTTGCTAGTTCAAACCTGTTTTTAACAATTCTTTTTTGCTCCTCAGTTCTTCTATATATTGAACCATGTATTATTAATGAATTTACATTATTATTGTTTTCAGAAGCGAATTGTCTGGCTATAAGAGCTCCCATCGAAAAACCAACTAAATGAATTTTTTTAAAATTTAATTCACCAATTAATCTAGTTAATTGTAGTACAAAATCTGCAATTTTAATTCCAGTTTTTTTTAAAGGTGTTTTTCCATGTCCAATCAAATCATATGTAAGAGTATTATAATTTTTAAAAAAATCAATTTGAGGATTCCAAATTTCTTTAGTTAGACCTACGCCGTGTACAAAAACAATTGGATCTTTTTCATTAACTTTATTTAATGAATAATGGGTCCCAAAGGAATCAAATTTATTTGTCATTAATTTATTTTGTGTTTTTAATTCCCATTTCCTTCATATCTTGGTATCGATCGCCAGTTCTAGCGTGGGCTCTACCTCCTGGTGAACCACCAATAGCAATAACAATTTCATCGGGGCATGGAGAGTCTTGAATATTAAATTCATGAGTTAAATAAAAAGGTCTTAATCCACTATCTGTTTTGTGCATCATTGGAATAGAAATTTTGCATCCGGCAGGACCTCTTGTGTTTGTAAAACTTAAATAAGAAGTTCCTCCTACAGCATCTCTAAATTTATTTCCAAATCGTAAAGTATGTATAAAAGCAGAAGCATGTTCAATTTCACCTTTGATTCCCACAACTCCAGCTTTACCGTAAGCTAAAACTTTATCGCCAGAACCTATTTCTTTTATTAACTCAGGAACTAAAATATCTCCGAGTTTGGGGGCCAGGGTAAGAATTTCAGGTTTTAAATCTTCGACAAATCCTCTGTCTATCCATGGATTTTTTATTACTGCCGCAACAGAAACTAGTACGACAGGTGTTTTTGCCCTTTTACCACCTTCAATAAAAGTTTTATCAACAAACTTTGCAAACTTTCTTAAATTTAAATCCATTATTAACTTGCCTGTCTCACATCAGTTTTTAAAGAGTTTATTTTTGGAATTACTTCATCATTAAAAAGTTTAATGCTTCTCATAGCGTCTTCATGTTTAACACCTGGCATATTTGACCAAACTTGTAAGTTTTTTACGTTAAGTTCAGATTTTAACTCCTTAATCTTTTCAACAACATAATCTGGTGTTCCAAACAACATATTTCTTTTATGTAAAAAATCATAATTTAATAAATCTAATTTTCCTTTAGTTTGAGGAAGTTCCTCACCTGGATCCATGTGGTTACCCAAACCTCTCCAATGACAAACCCATCTCATATAATTTACCATCTGTTCCCCAGCTAATTTTTTGGCATCTTCCATCGTTTCAGCAACAAACATATCTCTGACCAAAGAAATGCCTTCACCCATAGGGACATCCCTTTTTTCTGCTTCAGATTTAGCATTTTTATATATTTCAAATCTCTTTTTTAAAGTTTTAACTGTTGGAATCCACATTATACAATTAATTTTATTTTTTGCTGCCCACTCAATAGATCCTGTGGAATCTACTACTTGCCACAAGGGAGGATGGGGCTTTTGGTGTGGTTTAGGAATTACACTAATTTTTTTAATCTTATTAGTTTTTAAATCTACAAAACTTTCATCAGGTGGACTCATATCATGTTCCCACACAAAATTAGGTGAAGGATATGTATAAAATTCACCTTTATGGCTAAAAAAATTTTCAGTCCAAGCTTTTTTCATTATTTCCAGCGTTTCTTGAAACAACCTCTTATTTTTTGCCTGGTCTTTTAAATCTGACTCTATGTTCATATGCACTGCTTCTCTTCCATAAACACCTCTGCCAATTCCTACTTCCACTCTTCCATTAGAAAGATGATCTAATGCAGCAATGTCCTCGGCTAATCTTATTGGGTTCCAAAAAGTAATAACATTACAAGCTTGTCCCAATCTTATTTGTTTTGTTCTTGCGGCAACATCTGTGCACATCATTAGTGGATTAGGTTGAGATTCCATTCCTTCGTGATTAAAATGGTGCTCTGTGAACCAAATAGAATTCCAATTATTTTTGTCGCAGTAAATAGCTATATCTCGAGCGTTATTTAAAATTTCAGCGTATGGCTTCTTATTCCAATTGGTAATATTACAAAAATATCCAATTTTCATCAGGAACTCCTTAAAAAAACTAAGTCGACCGATCCCGCTTTCGTAATGTACGATGAGTTATGTATCGCTTTAATACTATAGATTAAATTAGCAATAGTCACAATGCAATGATTTTAAAATAGAGTTAATAAACTATTTATGCTAGTTTTTCCGCCTTTAATTTAAATCTGTAGAAAAAAATATGGAATATCAAAGTTTACTTCATAAAAAATTACATTCTGGTAATTTTGTTTTTACTGCTGAAACAACACCACCGGATGCTTCTGATAAAGAAGTTTTACTAAAAAAAATTGAACCACTAAAAGATATTGCTGATGCTATAAATGTTACTGATAGCCCGGGAGCCAAAGTACATATGTCAGCACTGACAGCAGCTATTATTCTTGCTCAAAACAATATTGATCCAATATTACAATTAACAGTTCGTGATCGTAATCGACTAGCTATTCAAGGAGATTTAGTTGGTGCGTCTGCGTTAGGTGTTCACAATATTCTTTGTTTGTCAGGAGATGACCCAAAGGTAGGCGATCAACCAGAAACAAAACCTGCCAAGGATATAGATAGTGCAACATTAGTTATGACAGCCAATATGATGAGAAAGGATAAAAAATTTCCATCAGGGAGAGCTATTGAACCAGCTCCTAATTTGTTTATTGGCGGAGCCGAAGTTCCTTCCAAAGGAAAACCTAACACTGAAAAAATTTTGGGAAAAATTAATAATGGTGTTGATTTTTTTCAAACTCAATATGTTTTTGAAGCAAAAAAATTAGAAGAATACATGAAAGTTTTGGAAGATTCGGGAATATTAGACAAAACTTCATTTATAATTGGCTTAGGTCCTTTTGCTTCTGCAAAAAGCGCAAAATGGATGAACGATAATTTATATGGGGTAGATGTTCCTGAGAAAATTATAAAAAGATTGGAACAAGCCAAAGATCAAAAGGAAGAAAGTAAAAAAATTTGTCTTGAATTAATCCAAATTTTTCGCGAAATTAAAGGAGTAAAGGGGATTCATTTAATGGGTCATAAAAAGGAAGAAATAATTGCAGAAATTATAAAAGAATCTAAAATAAGTTAATTATGAGTCATTACGATCAAAATCTCGATAAAAATAATGCAAATTTTGTTCCATTAACGCCATTATCTTTTTTAGAAAGAGCTAAGGATATTTATCCTAATTACGAAGCACTAGTTTACGAAAATCGAAAATATACTTGGTCAGAAATTTATAAGAGATGTACTAAATTTGCTAGTGCACTAGAAAAAATTGGTATTGGAAAAGGTGATACTGTTTCATTTCTAGCTTTTAATACGCCAGAAATTTTTGAGGCTCATTATTCCGTTCCTATGACTGGCGGGGTATTAAATACTATTAATATTAGATTAGATGCCAAAACCATAGCTTACATTTTAGATCACAGCGAAGCTAAGGTCCTAGTTGTGGATAGACAACTTCATAAAGAAGTTAAAAAAGCATTAAGCACACTAAAAAGAAAAATTATTGTTATAGATATAATTGATAAATTTGCAGATCAGTCAAAATTAGAAAAAATTGGTGATTTAGAGTATGAAGAATTTTTAAGCACAGGTGATGAAAACTATCTTTGGAAAATGCCAGAAGATGAGTGGCAAGCTATTTCATTAAGCTACACATCAGGGACAACAGGAAATCCAAAGGGAGTTGTTTATCATCATAGAGGATCATATTTAATGTCAACGGGCAGTGCTACAGCTTGGAATATGCCAAACAGATTAAATTTTTTAACTGTGGTACCAATGTTTCATTGTAATGGCTGGTGTTACCCCTGGACCATTCCTATGCTAAATGGAAAAACAATTTGTCTTCGTAACATTGATATTAAGAAAATTTTTGAATTAATTGATAAATATAATGTAACCCATTTTGGCGGTGCACCAATTGTACTTAATATGATCACAGGAGCAGCAGAAAGTGATCGTAAAAAATTAAAGCAAAAAGTTTATGTATTAACAGCTGGGGCTCCACCACCAAGTATAATTTTTAAAAAAATGAAAAGTCTTGGTTTTGAAGTAATGCATGTTTATGGTCTTACCGAAACTTATGGACATGTAACACAATGCGCATGGAATGAAACATGGAATGAATTAGAAGAGGAAAAACAAAATGAAATTAAAGCTAGACAAGGAGTAAGATATCCTAATACAGAAGGTGTAACAATTATGGATCCAGAAACTATGAAAGAAGTCCCAAGAGATGGTAAAACAATTGGAGAAATAATGATTAGAGGAAATGTAGTTATGAAAGGTTACTTTAAAGATAAAGATGCTACCAGCAAAGCAATGAAAGGTGGATGGTTTCATACTGGAGATCTAGCAGTGATGTATCCCGACGGGTATGTAAAAATTCAAGACAGGTCTAAAGATATAATTATTTCTGGTGGTGAAAATATATCATCAATTGAAATAGAAAATACGTTAGCAAAACATCCTTCCGTATCGATAGCAGCTGTAGTGGCAAAACCCGATGAAAAATGGGGAGAAGTGCCTTGTGCATTTATCGAGTCCGTTAAAGATAAACCTGTGACAGAAAAAGAATTAATAAATTTCTGTAAAGAAACTTTAGCGAATTTTAAGGTACCAAAAAAAATAGAATTTTGTGAACTACCAAAAACATCGACAGGAAAAATTCAAAAATTTGAATTAAGAAAGAAAGCTAAGGAGATAAACTGAATTTCAAAGTAGACCAAAAAGATGTTTTTGCATCTACTGGTGGATTAGATTTTGATAATAAAAAACCAGCAATTGTCCTGATGCATGGTAGTGGACTTACCCATATAGTTTGGTCTTTACATGAACAATTTTTAACAACAGCAGGTTATAGCGTCTTATCTATAGATCTACCCGGGCACGGAAATTCCGAAGGTCCTGCAATAAAATCTATCGAAGAGATATCGGAGTGGATTAAAAAATCCATGGAAGAATTGAAAATTAATGAAATTTCTTTTATGGGCCACTCCCAAGGCTGTTTAGTTGGACTTGAGTTTGCTTCTCGCTTTCCAAAATTAATTAAAAGTTTAGTTCTTGTTGGGGGGTCTTACGAACTACCTGTTAATCCAGCCTTAATTGATTATGCGGATGGAGGCGACATGAAATCAGTAGAGCTTATGATGAAATGGGGTTATGAAGGTGTTAAAAAATTTATTGGAGGAAACCCAGTACAAAAAATTATTAATTCACCAAGACAAGTTCAAGAAGGATTAGCAGTAGATCTTAGGGCGTGCAATAATTATAAAAATGGTTTAGAAGCTGCGGCAAAAATAAGCTGTCCTACGCTTTGTATATTAGGGGATAAAGATAAAATGGTTCCATTAGAAAAAGGAAAAAAAATGGCTGAAAGTATTAAAAGTTCTCAGTTAGAGGTACTAAAAGAATGTGGACATATGATTATATTTGAAAAAGCTTTTGAAATGAGAGAGATTGTCAAAAATTTTGTACAAAAAAATCACAAATAATTATTATGAAAAAGTTTTATATTGTAAAATCTAGAAGATTAAGAAGTACTCCTTATACCAGTAGAATTGAAAATCAGGGTGTCACAGCTTATACAATTTATAACCATATGCTTTTACCAGCATCTTTTGGAAATTTAGAAAAAGAATATTTTCATTTAAAAGAACATGTTCAAATTTGGGATGTTGCAGCCGAAAGACAAGTTCAAATAGTAGGCAAAGATTCAAAAAAATTAGTTCAGTTAATGACATGTAGAAATCTTTCAAAGGCAAAAGTTGGAAGATGTTATTATGTTCCAATTATTGATGAACAAGGAGGTATGTTGAATGATCCGGTTGCTTTAAAAATAAGTGAGGATAAGTGGTGGTTATCTTTAGCTGATTCCGACATAGGTCTTTATGCCAAAGGAATTGCCAGCGGTTTAGCTCTGCAAGTCGAAATAGAAGAACCCGATGTTAATATAATGGCAGTACAGGGACCTAAATCATTTAAATTGATGGAAAAAGTTTTAGGTAATAAAATTAAAGAACTGAAATTTTTTGGATTTGATTATTACTCTTTCAAAGGAAACAAATTTTTAATAGCTCGATCAGGCTGGTCGAAACAAGGTGGTTACGAAATTTATGTCGAAAATCGAGAGGCGGGACAAAGCCTATATGATGAATTGTTTTTAGCAGGAAAAGAATTCCAGGTTAAGCCAGGTTGTCCAAATTTAATTGAAAGAATTGAAAGTGGTCTTCTGTCCGCCGGTAATGATTTTGATAATCAAGATAACCCTTATGAGTGTAATTTTGATAAATATATAGACATTGAATCAGATATTAACTTTCTAGGAAAAAATGCATTAATTAAAATACGTAAAAAAGGAATTAACAGAAAGCTCATGGGAGTTTTGATAGATTTGGATAAAATCGAAATGACCGAAGAAATACCTCTATATAATGGTAATAATTTAGTAGGAAACTTAAGATCAGCGACCTATTCACCTAATTTAAAAAAAGTTGTTGGTATAGTTATGACAAAAAAAGAATATTGGGATAAAAAAACTCCTATTGAATTAAAAATTGGAGATAAAAAGAGCAAGGGTACGCTTTGTAATTTACCAATTCAGAAGTAGGATTTTCTAATTTATAATTTTAAAGTTTGAACACTTTTCGTTAAAATTATTATCATACAAAACTATATCTTCTTTAAATAAGTTAGAAACTATCATTTTGGTCTCTTCATCATACATCGAAACTAAAGATGGTGAAGTTCCCTTTGTACGCAAACCTAAAATTTCTTCAGGAGCTACATCAGTAAAGTTTTTATCTTCAATCTTTTTAAATATATCATTGCCATGTAAAGTTAGTTTTCTTGCGTCTATAATTTTAATATTACAATTTTTTTCTACTAAGGCTTTATTACTTTCAAATTTTTCCATTTGTATATATAGATCATAATTATCGTAAACTAAAAAATCGATTTGTGGACGCCAATGAATATCAAATCGTATAGTATTATTTAAACTAATTAGATTAACAAATTTTCTAAAAGTTAATTCATTTGGGCTAACATTTGTGTACTTTTTTAGTAAGTTTATTTTTACTTTAGCGGTATCATGGTTTGGATTTACTATCTTATCTAAGTATGTACTGGCTAATCTTAAAAATGGGTTTCTTAAAATTACAAACGCAAACTTAGCTGTAATTAACTCACTCAGGTTTGCTGAAAAGGTTGTATTATTGGAATGTATCCATCCATATTTACTGACATCAGATATTAAACCATTAGATATTGCTAAGCTTAGCCTCATTGTGGAGCAAGCACATTTAGGAATAAAGGTGTATATTGATTTAGATCTATAAATGTTTAACGCATGTTGAGCAGCAAATTTATGTTGAACATTTTCAGCAAGTGGACCATTCCATATATTTGAAAACCGTATTACACGAATTTTTTCAGACATATATAATTAATATTTCATAATAGTTATAATGGTCAAGCAGAGAAAGAGCATAAAATAACACGTGAGGTTTATCAAAATTTAACAGAAATTAATTGTCTAGAATTGGTCATAAATCAGTAGTAAAACTTTAATTAATATGAATATAGCAATTGTTGGCGCAACAGGCAATGTTGGAAGAAAAATTTTAGAAGTTATAGAGAAACTTGATTTTAAATTTGAGCAACTGTATTTAATTGCTTCTTCTAAAAGCGTTGGAAAGAAAATTAGCTTTAAAAAAAAAGAATATTCTCTTATTGATTTAAATGATTTTGATTTTTCAAAAGTCCAAATAGCTTTTTTTTCAGCGGGAAGCACTATAGCTGAAAAGTGGGGACCTATTGCTGCTAAAAAAACAATAGTAATTGATAATTCTAAACACTTTAGAATGGATGAAGATATTCCCCTGGTGGTTCCTGAAGTAAACCCTGAGAGTTTAGGGCTATATAAAAATAAAAATATTATAGCAAATGCAAATTGTTCAACAATACAATTGGTATTGGCTCTCAAACCTATTCATGATCAATTTAAAATTAAAAGAGTGATTGCTTCTACTTACCAATCAGTCTCTGGAGGTGGAAAAAACCATATGATGGAATTAGAAGAACAAACTAAGTCAGTTTTAGAAGAGAGAAAAGTTAAATCTAAAAATTTTACTAAACAGATAGCTTTTAATGTTATTCCACATATTGATAGTTTTATGACAGATGGTTCAACTAAAGAAGAGTGGAAAATGGTCGTTGAAACTAAAAAAATATTAGATCCTAGTATAAATTTAACAGCAACATGTGTAAGAGTTCCAGTTTTTGTTGGGCATTCTGAGTCGGTAAACATTGAATTTAAAAATAATATAGATTTAGAAAAAATTAAAAACTGTTTAACAAATGCACCTGGGTGTAGAGTTGTTGATGAACATAAAGATGGTGGATATATAACGCCAGCAGAAGTTGATGGAGATTTTACTACTTATATTTCAAGAATAAGAGAGGACAAAACACAAAAAAATTCTATTAATATGTGGGTAGTATCAGACAATTTATTAAAAGGTGCGGCCTTGAACGCCGTTCAAATAGCTCAACTTTTATGGGAAAAGTACTTAAAATAATTTAAATGACAGATAATCAAAATCCTTTATCACCCCATCTGCAGATTTATAGATGGCATATTTCTTCTTTACTTTCAATAGCACACAGAATTTCAGGTGTAATAAATCTACTAGCGCTAATTTTAATATTTTTTTGGTTAATAGCATTGATTTTAGGAGAAGATAACTATGAGTCGTTTTTATTAACGATTAATAGTTTTTTTGGAAAATTTATTTTAATTGGTTTTGTTTGGTCAATGTGTTTTCATATATTAAGTGGTATAAGACATTTAGTTTGGGATTTGGGTTATGGTTTTGAAATTAAAACCGCAAATATTTCAGGAATCATTGTAATTATTTCTTCTTTAGTTTTAACAATTATATTCTGGTTATTAGCAAAAGGTTTTATTTAGATGAACGGGACACGAAAATGGATACTGCATAGGGTAAGCGCTATAATTTTAACTCCACTATACGTTTGGTTTTTCTTTTCGTTTATTTTACTTTCTACAAAAAATTATTCAGAAGCTATTTACTTTTTTACAAATCCATTATTTAAAATTTTAACAATAATCCTATTTTTTGTTGGTTTTTTTCATGCCAGAATTAGTTTAAGTGAGATTTTTGAGGATTATATTCATA
This sequence comes from uncultured Pelagibacteraceae bacterium, assembly GCA_902589795.1. Classification (GTDB taxonomy): domain Bacteria; phylum Pseudomonadota; class Alphaproteobacteria; order Pelagibacterales; family Pelagibacteraceae; genus AG-414-E02. Next base: position 13,895 of record CACIUJ010000013.1, read on the forward strand.
ATAAAAAAATCAAAGATGTCGCAAACATTTTAACCTTAATATCGAGTATAATAATACCTGTAATAATTTTGATTTTGTTAATATATAAAATTTAATGAGCGCATATAACATAATTGATCACCAGTATGATGTTTTAGTCGTCGGAGCTGGAGGATCTGGTTTAAGAGCAGCAGTTGGATTGAGTGAGTCTGGTTTAAAAACCGCATGTATTTCAAAAGTATTTCCAACAAGAAGTCATACAGCAGCAGCTCAAGGGGGAATTTCAGCAGCTTTGGGAAATGCAGGAGAAGATGATTGGCGGTGGCATATGTATGATACTGTTAAAGGATCAGACTGGCTAGGAGATCAAGATTGTATAGAATATCTTTGCAAAGAAGCTCCAGAAGCTGTTATCGAACTCGAGCATTACGGTGTCCCATTTAGTAGAACCAAGGATGGAAAAATATATCAAAGAGCTTTTGGAGGTATGACAAAAAATTATGGCAATGAACCAATACAAAGAACTTGTGCTGCTGCGGACAGAACAGGACATGCAATATTGCACACTTTATACGGTCAAGCACTTAAACACAAAACAGAGTTTTTTATAGAATATTTTGCCCTAGATTTATTAATGAAAAATGGTGAGTGCAAAGGTGTGTTGGCTTGGAATTTAAATGATGGCACTATTCATAGATTTAGATCACATATTACAATTATAGCTACAGGAGGTTACGGTAAAATTTATTATTCAGCAACAGCAGCACACACTTGTACGGGAGATGGAAATGGAATGGTTTTAAGAGCTGGGCTGCCCTTACAAGATATGGAATTTGTTCAATTTCATCCTACAGGTCTTTACGGTATTGGATGTTTAATTTCTGAAGCTGTTAGAGGAGAAGGTGGTTATTTAGTGAATTCTAAAGGTGAACGTTTCATGGAAAAATATGCTCCTAAAGCCAAAGATCTGGCTTCCAGAGATGTAGTTAGTAGATCAATGGCAATAGAAATTAATGAAGGAAGAGGAATAGGAGAAAACAAAGATCATATTCATCTACACATTAATCATATAGATCCAAAAATTATAGAAAGTAGATTACCAGGCATATCTGAATCTGTTGAAACTTTTGTTCATAGAGATGTAACCAAGGACCCAATTCCAGTTGTTCCGACAGTTCATTATAATATGGGAGGCATACCAACTAATTATAAAGCAGAAGTTATTACCTCAAATGGTAGTGATAAAACAGTACCAGGATTAATGGCGATAGGCGAAGCAGCTTGCGTTTCAGTACATGGAGCAAATAGATTAGGTTCAAATTCATTAATAGATTTAGTGGTTTTTGGAAAAGCTGCAGCAAAAAGAGCTACAGAAATTGTAAAACCAAATTCACCACATGAAAATATTTCAAAAAGTGAAACAGACAAGTGTCTTGATAGATTTGATAAATTAAGAAATGGAAATGGATCAATTAAAACTTCAGAATTAAGATTATCAATGCAAAAAACAATGCAATCAAAATGTGCAGTATTTAGAAATGAAAAAACTCTAAGGGAAGGAGTTAAAGAAATTAAAAAACCTTTAGAGGAAATGCAGAAAATATCTATAAAAGATAGGTCTATGATTTTTAATACAGATCTTATGGAAACATTGGAGTTTGATAATCTTATTCGTCAGGCAACTACAACTATAGAGTCTGCATATCATAGAAAAGAAAGTCGAGGTGCTCACGCTAGGGAAGATTTTCCTAAAAGAGATGACCAAAATTATATGAAGCACACTTTAAGTTGGCATAACGGCAAAGAAGTTAAAATTGGTTATCGTAAGGTTAATTTATCAACGCTAACAAATGAAGTGCAAACTTTTCCACCCAAAGAAAGAGTTTACTAATGGTACAGTTTAATCTTCCTAAAAATTCTAAAATTTTAAAGGGACAATATTTTAAGAATAAAACAGGATCTTCAAATATAAAGTTAGTGCATGTTTACAGATGGAATCCTGAAAAAAATGAAAATCCCAGAGAAGATACCTTTGAAGTTGATTTAAATACATGTGGAAATAAAGTTTTAGATATTTTAAATAAAATAAAAAATGAAATAGATTCAACTTTAACATTTAGAAAATCATGTGCCCATGGAGTATGTGGATCCTGTGCGATGAATGTTGATGGGGTTAATACACTATCTTGTATGAAATCACACAAAGACATTAAAGGTGATTTGCGTATTTTTCCTTTACCCCATTTGAAAGTGATAAAAGATTTGGTTGCAGATCTAACTGTATTATACAAGCAATATGAATCAATAGAACCTTGGTTAAAAACATCAAAATCTAAATCAGAAAAAAATGAGATCAATCAATCAAAAAAAAATAGAGAAAAACTTGATGGTTTATATGAGTGTATTATGTGTGCATGTTGTTCAACATCCTGCCCAAGCTATTGGTGGAACGGGGAAAGTTACCTAGGACCAGCAGTGTTACTGCAAGCATACCGATGGATTTCAGATAGTAGAGACGATGAAAAAAAAGAAAGGTTAAAAATGGTAGCTGACAAACTTAAATTATACAGGTGCCATACCATAATGAATTGCACAAGTTCTTGTCCAAAAGGCTTAAATCCAGCAAAGGCCATTGGTTCAATCAAAAAAATGCTTGCAACAAGCTAGAAGCTTAATTAAATCATTTTAGAGAGAAATGAATTTAATTGAACATTTTATAGATGGCAAAATAACCAAAGGATCTTCCAAAAAAACATCCAAGGTATTTAATCCAGCTACTGGTGAACAGACAGCCGAAGTTAATTTAGCTTCTAAGAAAGATGTTGATGCTGCTGTTGAAAAAGCAAAAAAAGCTTTTACAGATTGGTCTAGAAAACCGCCAGCGCAAAGAGCAAGAGTAATTTTTAAATTTAAAGAATTAATAGAAAAAAATTCAGATGAAATAACCAAGCTTATAGTTCTTGAGCATGGAAAAGTTTATGAGGATGCAAAAGGTTCACTAAACAGGGGTTTGGAAGTTGTTGAATTTGCTTGCGGTATACCACATCTTTTAAAAGGAGAATTTACAGAAAATGTTGGAACAGATGTCGATAGTTGGTCTACTAGACAGCCTTTAGGAGTTTGTGCAGGCATCACTCCATTTAATTTTCCAGCAATGGTACCAATGTGGATGTTTCCTATTGCAATAGCGTGTGGAAATACTTTTGTGCTCAAACCAAGTGAAAAAGATCCTTCTTGTTCAATTAAATTGGCACAATTATTCAAAGAAGCTGGCTTGCCAGACGGAGTTTTTAATGTTGTGAATGGAGACAAAGAAGCAGTAGATTCTTTAATAACAAATAAAGATGTATCCGCAATAAGCTTCGTTGGGTCAACTCCTATAGCAAAGTATATTTATGAAAATTCTGCAAAAAATGAAAAACGCGTTCAGGCGTTAGGTGGAGCAAAAAATCATTGCGTTGTTATGCCAGACTGCGATCTTAATCAAGCAGTGAATGGTTTGATGGGAGCTGCGTATGGGTCAGCTGGAGAAAGATGTATGGCCCAGTCCGTAGTTGTAGCAGTAGGAAAAATTGGAGATGACCTTGTAAGCAATTTAGCAAAAAAAGTTGAAAATCTTAAAGTAGGACCAGGATTAGACAAAAAATCTGAAATGGGTCCGCTCGTAACAAGGGAGCATTTAGAAAAAGTAAAAAGTTATGTTGATCTAGGTGTTAAAGAGGGTGCAAAATTAGTCGTTGACGGAAGAAATATAAAACTTCAGGGATATGAAAAAGGCTTTTATATTGGTGGATGCCTTTTTGATAATGTAAGTCAAAAAATGAGAATTTATAAAGAAGAGATTTTTGGACCTGTTCTTTCAGTTGTTAGAGTAAAAGATTTTGAGTCAGCGGTTAGTTTAGTAAACGAGCATGAATTTGGAAATGGTACAAGTATATATACAAGAGACGGCGATGTTGGAAGAACTTTTGCTAATAGAATAAAAATTGGAATGGTTGGAATTAATATACCTATACCAGTGCCTGTTGCTTACCATTCTTTTGGTGGCTGGAAGAGATCTTTATTTGGAGATCAGCATATGCATGGAATGGAGGGCGTAAGGTTTTATACTAAATTGAAAACAATAACAGCAAAATGGCCTAAGGGTTTAGCAGAAGACCCTGAGTTTGTAATGCCTATACTAAAATAAATTTATGAAAAAAAAAATTTCACTAATAGGAGCCGGACAAATTGGGGGAACATTGGCGCACTTAATCAACTTAAAAGAGATAGCAGATGTAGTGCTGTTTGATGTTGTTGAAGGTACAGCCAAAGGTAAAGCTCTAGATATTTCTCAATCAAATTCAGTCGATGGTTCAAACACAGAAATTATTGGTACTAGTAAATATGAGGATATTAAAAATTCAGATGTTGTAATCATTACTGCTGGAGTACCAAGAAAACCTGGCATGACAAGAGATGATTTGCTAGGAACTAATTTAAAGATAATAAAGCAGGTTGCTGAAGGGATTAAAAAAAATTCACCCAATGCTTTTGTAATTTGTATAACAAATCCACTAGATGTTATGGTTATGGCTTTACAAATATATTCAGGTTTACCAAGCAATAAAGTAGTAGGTATGGCAGGAGTTTTAGATACTTCACGGTTTAGATATTTTCTTTCTAAAGAACTAAAAGTTCCTGTAAAAAACATAGAGAGTATAGTTTTAGGTGGTCATGGTGACACTATGGTGCCAATGCCCAATCACACAAAAGTAAACGGAAAATTATTAAGGGAAGTTATACAAAAAGAAAAATTGGATAAAATAATTGATAGAACTCGTAAAGGAGGAGCTGAAATAATTAAGTTTTTAGAAAAAGGTTCTGCGTTTTATGCCCCAGCCGCTGCAGGGGTAGAAATGGCTGAGTCCTATATAAAAAATTTAAAAAAAACTTTGCCTTGTGCAGCGTACCTAAATGGCGAGTATGGTTATAAAGGTATATATGCAGGTGTACCAGTTGTAGTAGGAAAAAATGGTATTGAAAAAATAATTGAGATTGAATTAGATAACGTAGAAAAGAATAATTTTGATGTATCTATCAAAGCTGTAAAAGAACTTTTTGATGCAGCAAAAAAGATAGACAAAGATTTAGAAAAATAACTATTTCTTGAAGTTGTAATGAAAAAAAAAATAAAAAAAATTTCAATTATATTATTGGTAATTTTAATTAGTATTTTTGTTGGATATGAACATCCAGGATTAGTAGAAGTTCCAAAAAAATATGTTTATTTTTTACTAAAAAAAGTGGGTTTAAAGGAAAGTGCTTTAGATAAAACAATCAATAAAGAAGCTATAAAAAATTTTAATGAAGATAAAATTATAGAGTTTAAGGGAAATTCTTTTTCTGTGATGTTGACCAAGTTAAAATCATATGAGGGTAAATCTGCATCTTTAATAATAAACAACAATAACAAGTTAGATTATAATCTTTATACACAAGATGGTTTGTTAATTAAAAAAAATGAAGTATCCGAAATTAATTTACCATTATTTTTTCATAATGATTCAAAACATTCCTCCGGTGTAAAAAGTGTTTTTTCGATAAAAGATGAATACTTTGCCCTAATCTCATCCAAAACTTTTTCTTGCTTGTCTGCTTCATTAATTAGTTTAAAAAATTTAAAAGAATTAATTAGAAGTGATTGTTTACCTGATACTGATGAAGCAGATTTTGATGCATTAGGTGGGGCCTATGCAAAAAAAAATAATGGTTTATTGTTAACAATCGGTACCCCAACTCACAAATCAGAAATAATTGGAAAACTTTCACAATCAGAAAAATCACTTTTTGGTAAAATATTATTTATAAAAAATGAAGCTTTTTTTGACTCTTCCGGTGAAAATATTGAATATAATATATTTTCATCAGGTCACAGAAATCCACAAGGATTAGTAGTTAAAGATGATTTCATATTTTCTTTAGAACATGGACCTCAAGGAGGTGACGAACTTAATATTATTTTAAAAGGGAAAAACTATGGATGGCCTATAACTTCATATGGCACAAGATATTATGATGGAAAAAGTTATTATAACAATCATCTTAATAATAATTTTGAAGAACCATTATTTGTTTTTTTACCAGCAGTAGCTCCGTCTTCATTAAATGTATGTCCTAAAAATTTAGAAAATTATTACAGTAATAATAATTGTTTAATAGGATTAAGCTTAAAAGCAATGTCCGTTTTAATTTTTTTATTAGATAAAAACAATTCAAAAGTAATAAATGTTGAGCAAATACCTCTTAATAAAAGATTAAGACATTTTGGTTTAAACCCAGAAGGCAGATTGTTTATTGATGATAAGGATAATTTTTATATAACTTCAGATAACGATGGATTGTATAGGGTTAAGTTTGATAAATTTAGGTGATGAAAAAAAATATTAATATTTTTAAATATGAAGAAAAAATAATAATATTTTTACTTTTATTATTTTCCTTAATTATTAACCAGCATTACGGTAATAAAGGAATATTTCCTTTAGATAGCTTTTCACATTTTGATAGAGGTTTTGGAATTTTGCTTGGTGAGCATCCATTTAAAGATTATTGGGTAATTTCAGGTCCTGTTATTGATTATTTTCAATCATTTTTTTTTTACATTTTTGGTACTAATTGGCAAAGTTATATTTTTCATGCTTCATTTGTTAATGCCTTAGTTGCTCTAAGCACTTTTGTTCTTTTAAGAAATTTTAATCTCAATATTTACATTTCATTTATTTATTCTATAGGTGTTGCAATTTTGGCATACCCATCAAGCGGAACACCATTCGTAGATCATCATTCTGTTTTCTTTTCTTTATTAGGTTTATATTTTTTAATTTTAGCAATTAAAAATGATAGCAAACTTTATTGGTCTATATTACCGTTTTTTTTTACTATTGCTTTTTTTTCAAAAGTGGTTCCCTCTTTATATATAGTTGCATCTGTATTTTTTGTTTTAATATTTTATACTTTGGTTAATAAAAACTTTAATTGGATAAAATACTCTTTTTTCAGTTTAGTTTTAATTGTCTTAGTTATTATAAGTATTGCAAAAATTTTTGGAATTAATTTTTCTTCATTTTTAACTCAATATATATTTTACCCACAAACACTTGGAACGGAAAGATATAGTGAAATAGATTTTTCATTTAAGAATATTTTTTTAAGATTTAAAT
>CACIUJ010000014.1 GCA_902589795.1 uncultured Pelagibacteraceae bacterium
TCTCATTTCTGATGCTGGAACACCTACCATTTCAGATCCGGGAATTTTACTTGTTAATAAGTGCATTGAAAAAAATTTAAATGTTTATCCTATTCCAGGACCTTCTGCAGTCACATCAGCAATAAGCGTTTCAGGGTTCACTGATAAATATTTATTTTATGGTTTTTTAAAAAAAAAAGAAAATGAATTAAACAATGAACTTAAAAAAATAAAAAATTTAAATTATTCAATAGTTTTCTTTGTTCCTGCTTCAAAAATTAATTTTTATATTTTAAAGTTCAAAGAATATTTTTCTGATAGGAAAATATTAATAGCAAAAGAAATGACAAAAATTTATGAAGAATTTATTAGAAGCGAAACAACATTCGTCAATGAATTTGAGGGTCTAAAGGGTGAATTAACGGTTGTATTGTCTAACAAGACAAATATAAAAAATAATAAAGAAATTAGCGAATCGATTAAAATGGAAATTAAAAAAATGTTAAAAAAATATACCCATAAAGATGTGGTGGAATTTATCTCAAAAAAAGAAAATTTATCAAAAAAAATAATATATAATTATTGTTTAAAATTAAAAAAATAAAATGAAAAAATTTTTTATTATATTTTTGTTATTTTTAAATTCTTGTGTAGGGTCATCAACAAGTGGCGTTTTTGGAACTGGTGTAAGTGTAGCTTTAGATCCAAGAACATTAGGTACCCAGATAGATGATTCTATTATGCAAAAAAATTTGGTAGCCAGACTAACTTTAACAGAAAAAAAATATTTAGTTAAATTATCAGTGAAAGTCTTAGATGGTAGAATTTTTTTAGGTGGCAAGGTAGATGAACCTGAAGAAAAATTGAAAATAACCAAGATGGCTTGGGAGACTAAAGGAGCTAGATCAGTAAAAAATAATATAGCAGTAAAACAGAAGTTTTCTTTTAAAAATTTTGCTTTAGACGTTTTAATAACATCACAACTACGAACTGCTTTAATTTTAAACAAAAATGTAAAAGCAGCTAATTTTAATATTGATACAATTAATCAAAAAACCTATGTTTTTGGCATTGCACAATCAGAAGATGAAAAAAAAGAAATTATTCAAGAAGCAAAACAAATAGTTGATCTTAAAGAACTTATCACAAGTATATTGATGGTTTCTGACTTAAGTAGGCAAAAAGAGTAACTTAATTTCCTTTTCTTTTTTTATAATCAATTATCTCAGAAGAATAAGCAGCTACTGATGCCAAATTTAATATATCACTCGTTGATGATCTTAATGGAGCAATTTCAATTGCTTCTCCTAGTCCCACTAATAGAGGACCGACCACTTTAACAGCACTTAAACTTTTTAACATTTTAAAAGAAATTGCAGCACTATGTCTGCCGGGCATAATTAAAACATTAGCATTACCAACTATTTTTGAAAATGGATAGAGATCTTTATACTTTTCATCTAAAGCAACATCTGGCTGCATTTCACCGTCGAATTTAAAATCAACTTTTTTTCCTTTCAATATTTCAACTGCGTCTCTTGGATTTTTTGTTGCCCTTGTTTTTGGAGTACCAAAAGTAGAATGAGATAAGAATGCAACTTTTGGATCAAAACCAAATAATCTTGCTACCCTCGCTGATGATATTGCTATTTGAACTAATTGTTCTGCTGTTGGTATTTCATGAACAGCTATATCTGATACAAATACTGTTCTTCCTCTATTAACCATAATGTTTAGACCAAAAACTATTTCTCCTGATCTTGCATCGACTACACGCTCAACCTTATCTAATGTTGATGTATAACGTCTTGTATTTCCAGTTACCATTGCATCAGCGTCTCCAGAAGACACCATACAAGTTCCCCAAATAACTCTGTCATTTCTTACAAGTCTGTCACAGTCTCTTTCTAACAAACCTTCCTTTCGTTGTAACTTTTCATAGAGAAGCTTTGAATATTTCTCTCTTTTTTCTTTATCGGTGGAATTAATTATTTCTATTTTATAATTTTCATCTAAACCAATTTCTTTAAGCTTTTGTTTTACGATTTCTTTCTTTGCTATTAATATAGGAATTCCAAGACCATTACTTTTAAAAGCTATTGCAGCTTTTAATGTATTTTCATCCTCACCATCGGCAAATACAACTTTTTTCTGGGATTTTTTTATTTGGGTATTAACACCTTGCATAATAGTTGTTGATGGATCTAGCCTTTGTTTTAACTGCTCTTTATATGTTTCAAAATTTTCAATCTTTTTTCTAGCTACTCCGCTTTTTAGAGCTGCCCTAGCTACCGCAACTGGTATAACACTAATTAATCTTGGATCAAAAGTAGATGGAATTATATAATCTTTTCCATATATTGGTCTTTCCCCACCCATTGCAGCCACAACTTCATCAGGAACATACTCCCTTGCTAATTCGGCGATTGCATGCGCAGCAGCTACTTTCATTTCTTCATTAATTGTTTTAGCTCTAACATCTAATGCTCCTCTAAAGATATAAGGAAATCCAATTAAATTATTTACTTGATTGGGATAATCAGATCTTCCAGTTGCTACAATAGCATCATCCCGTACCTCATGAACATCTTCCGGATTAATTTCTGGGTCAGGATTAGCACAAGCAAAAATGATAGGGTTTTTTGCCATTGATTTAACCATATCCTTAGTAAGTACATTTTTTGTAGACAATCCCAAAAACACATCCGCATCTTTTATTGCTTCCTTAAGAGTTTTAAATTTCGTATCTATTGCATGTGCTGATTTCCATTGATCGAGATTATCTCTTCCACGATACAAAACTCCTTTTCTATCTAACATAGTAATATTTTTGCTTGGAACACCAGAACTTTTAAACAAATTGGTGCAAGCTATTGCCGATGCGCCGGCACCATTTACTACAACTTTTACATCTTTAATAGATTTTTTAGATATATCTAAAGCATTAATTAAAGCTGCTAAAGTAATTATTGCGGTACCATGTTGGTCGTCATGAAATATTGGGATATCTAATTTTTCTTTTAACTTTTGTTCTATAATAAAACAGTCTGGAGCAGCTATATCTTCTAAATTAATTCCTCCAAAGCTTTTTCCAAGTTTTGAAATACAATTAATAATTTCATTAGCATCAGATGAATCTATTTCTAAATCAATTGAATCTATATCAGCAAAACGTTTAAATAATATTGCCTTTCCCTCCATTACAGGTTTTGAAGCCAAAGCACCTAAATTTCCTAAACCAAGTATTGCTGAACCATTACTAATTACTGCAACCAAATTTCCTTTAGTTGTATAATCGTACGCCGCATCTGGATTGTCAGCTATTCGCTTAACTGGAGCCGCAACGCCAGGAGAGTATGCAAGAGCAAGATCTCTTTTACTAGTCATTGGTTTTGAGGATAAGATTTCTATCTTTCCTGATTTTCCACTATTGTGATAATCCAACGCTTCTTGGTCTGTGTATTTTTCTATTTTGGACTTTTTCTTCATTTTAAAAGCAAGTATCTTACAATTGTCACAAAAATAAGGCTTACATGTCAAGATGAACTTAATAATTTCTACATCCACGTTTGGTTTTTTTACCTTAATAAGCAGAACTCTTGGCTATGTAAGAGATATTTTGATCGCAATTTTTTTGGGAACAAGTCTTTTTGCAGATGCATTCTTCGTTGCTTTTAGATTGCCTAATACATTTAGAAGATTATTTGCCGAAGGAAGTTTTAATGCAGCATTCATTCCTAGTTATGCTGGAGTTCTTACTAAGAGCAAAGAAGAAGCAGACAATTTTGCTAAAAATGTATTTAACCTACTTTTTATTATTTTATTATTTTTAGTTTTATTGGCAGAAATATTTATGCCACAATTAATTTTTTTAATTGCTCCGGGTTTTTATAAAGATCCAGAAAAATTGAATCTTGCGGTTGAATTAACTAGAATTACTTTCCCTTTTTTATTTTTTGTTTGCTTAGCTTCTTTTTTTGGGGCTATATTAAACTCTTACAATAAATTTGCAGCTGCCGCAGCCGTTCCTATTATATTAAATATAATATTAATTTTATCATTATTTTTTTCACAATGGATTAAAGTATCTGAAGTTTTAGTTTTATCTTATGCAGTTTCAATAGCAGGTTTTTTACAACTGATAGTTCTATTTTTTTTTGTAAGAAAACACTTTAAACCAATTTTAAGTGTAAAAATAAAAATAGATGAAAAAATAAAGTTTTTCTTTAGTAAATTACTACCTAGCATTTTTTCATCTGGAGTAACTCAGATTAATATTTTAGTTGGAACTATTATTGCTTCATTTCAGGCTGGAGCAGTTTCTTATCTTTATTATGCGGACAGGGTATATCAAATTAACTTAGCTGTTGCTGGAATTGCAGTAGGCACTGTAATGCTTCCAGAGTTATCTAAACATGTAAAGAATAATAATTTTCAGCAAGTGAATAATTTGCAAAATAGGTCTCTAGAACTAAGCTTGTTTTTATCTATACCTGCAGCAGCAGCTTTAGTATTAGCATCAAATCAAATTATTACATCTTTGTTTGGTTATGGTTCTTTTGATAATGAAAGTGTAATTAATACTTCTATCGCTCTTACTTTTTTTGCCTTTGGTGTGCCTGCATTTTCTATGTTAAAAATTTTCTCGAATTTCTTTTTTGCTAGAGATGATACAAAAACACCTTTTTATTTATCAGTTATATCAGTAACTTTAAATGTAGTTATTAGTGTATCATTATTTAGTAAATTTGGTTTTATCATAATTCCGATAGCAACTTCAATTTCTTCCTGGATAAATGTTTTTATGCATTTTTATTTTATAAAAAAAAGGGATTTACATATTTTTGATAGTCAGTTTATTTATAAATTTCCTCGGATGTTGTTATCTGTGGTTGTAATGGGAGTAGTTTTATATTTATCATTAGACTTTTTTGGAGACAAATTCGACTATAACGAGAGTTGGAAATTTATTTACTTATTTATTATAGTTATAATTAGTTTAATAAGTTATTTTTTAATTTCAAATTTTTCTGGAGCGTTTAAGTTTAAAGATATTAAATTAAAAAAATAAATTTTATATATGCATAAAAAAAGAGTATTTTCGGGAGTCCAACCCACTGGAAATTTACATTTAGGAAATTATCTTGGTGCGATAAAAAACTTTGTTGATTTACAAAGCAAGTTCGAGTGTATTTATTGTATAGTAGATTTGCATGCGATTACTAACCGACAAAATCCTAAAGAACTAAGATCCAATATTTTGGAAACTGTTGCTAGCTTTATTGCCTCAGGCTTAGATCCTAAAAAAAATATAATATTTAATCAGGCTAGTGTGGCTGCACACAGTGAATTGGCTTGGGTATTTAATTGCGTGGCAAGAATAGGATGGATGAATCGAATGACACAATTTAAAGAGAAGGCAGGCTTAAATAAAGAAAATGCCAGCGTTGGTTTGTTGGTATATCCTAATTTAATGGCAGCAGATATACTTATATATAAAGCCACTCATGTTCCAGTGGGCGAAGATCAAAAACAACATTTAGAATTAACCAGAGATATTGCAAAAAAATTTAATAATGATTTTAATTGTGGTGAATATTTTCCAATTGTTGAACCATTAATACCAAAAGAAATTTCTCGCGTAATGAGTTTAAGAGATGGCAAAAAAAAAATGAGTAAGTCAGAAGATTCAGATCAAAGTAGAATTAATTTAAAAGATACTAAAGATTTAATTAATCAAAAAATTAAAAAAGCCAAAACAGACAACGAACCAATTCCCTCAGAGATAGATGGCTTAAAAAATAGATCTGAGGCAGCAAACCTCATATCAATTTATGGGAGTCTTAATGAGATTAAAATGTCAGAAGTATTAAAAGAATTTGGAGGAAAAAATTTTTCTACTTTTAAGAGTAAATTAATCGAATCAATTGTTGATAAAATTTGTCCCATTGGGGATGAAATTAATAAATTGTTAAAAGACAAAAGCCATCTGGATAACATTTTAGCCTTGGGGGCCAAAAGAGCAGATAATATAGCCAAAGAAAATCTTAAAGAAATTTATAAAATTATTGGACTAACAAAGTTCACTTAACATGTAAATTTTGTTATATTCTATAACAGATATTAATTATAATGATTGAAACAGAAAATACACCAAATCCAGATACTCTGAAATTTTTGCCTGGAAAAAAAGTTTCAGATGCAGGACCGATGGAATTTTTAAAGGGTGATAAAAATATTACAGTTGGTTTAGCAAATAAAATTTTATCTTTAAAGGGTACTCTAATGGTATTTTTTGGTGAAGATTTTATTACAGTAAAAAAAGAAAAAAATTTAAATTGGAATGATTTAAAACATGGAATTATATCTGAAATTAATGACCACTATTTAAAGGGCAATGATATAGTTATAAAAAAATCTCAATCTATTACTCCAGAAAATAATTCAGATGAAATAGTTAATAAAATTAATGAGGTTTTAAATTCAAAAGTCAGACCTGCGGTTGCGAGGGATGGGGGAGATATAACTTTTAAATCTTTTGAAAATGGAATAGTAACTGTGGAATTAAAAGGAAGCTGCTCAGGATGTCCGAGCTCTGTTATGACATTAAAACAAGGTGTTCAAAATCTTTTATGTCATTACATTCCCGAGGTAAAAAGTGTAGAGGCTGTATAGTTTATGTCAAAAAAAATAGAAAAACTTTTTAAATCATACCGAGATCAGTTGCTTCATCTAGCTAAACTTTATGGAATTGTTGAAGTCAAAAGTTACGCGAAAAGTTCTAAAAGACTTACAATTTCGCAATTAGAGTTATTGTTGATTAAGAATCGTATCAAATTGCCTGTCAACCGATCTAGTGATAAAGCAATGGCTAAACAAGAATTAAAAGAAAATTCAATAAGAAATGTGTACCTTTCTATAGCTTTCATTTTTTTTCTTGGATGTATGATAACTATGAGACCATATATCAAGAATGTAGTTAACGAAGTAAAATTTTCTTATGTTGCAGAAGAGTATAAGACAGCAAAGTTAGACAAGCCAAAGAAGAATAAAAAAAAAGAAAAAGTTAAAGAGCAAGAAAAAGTTGTTACCCAATATGAAAATACCGTGAGCTTGAATGCTGAAACTACAATTAATCTATTTGAAGATCTTGATTATGATCTTAAAGGCGTCAGAGCAGGTCAAAAGGTAAAACCTATATATTTAACCAAATTACCCAAAGATTTAAAAACTTTAGGAGATACAGGAAAAAAAAGAGAATTATTTATTAAAATACTTTTACCTTTAATACTCGATGAAAATGAAAAAATTAGCCGCGACAGAGAAAAATTATTCAAAATATTAGCAAAGAATTTTAATAGCATAGGTGAAAGAGTTTGGCTTAAAAGAAGATTTAAAGAGTATAAAATTGAAGATAAAGATTTAGGAAAATTAAAAATGAGAATGGATATTATCCCCGTTTCAATAGCTATAGCCCAAGCAGCAAACGAAAGTGGATGGGGAACTTCTAGATTTGCTTTAGAAGGTAATGCTTTATTTGGGCAATGGACTTGGAGCAAAAAAGGTATTTCGCCTAAGAAAGCAGACCCTAATCAAAGTCATAAAATTTTACAATTTCAAATTTTAAAAGCCTCTGTTAGAGCCTACAAAAATAATTTAAATACTCATAATGCATATCAAGAGTTTAGAGAAGCAAGAGCAAAACTAAGACAAAGTGGTGGCGATGTAATCAATGGTTTAGAATTAACCAAATATTTAAAAAATTATGCAGCAATAGGAGAAAAGTACGTTAGAATTCTTGAGGATATTATAGAAAAAAATTCATTAACAGATTTTGATAAGGCAATCTTACTTCCTACAAAAATGAAAAAAGGTATAGCTCTATAAATTTTTTAGTATTCAGCAATAACATACTGAATACCTAACCATCTCCATCTATTTTTTTCAGCCCAAAGAGAACAATTAATTCTGCCTCTTTCACTTTTGAATTTTTCTTTTAGCAAGATTTCTAATTCATTTTCATTAGAAAATTTAATATCTGATTTTCTCCAAACATTTCCTTCATTTGAATAACATGTAATATTTTTAACATCTATTAAATCTTTAAAAAATTTAATTTTAACTTCTGGCGGATTTTCATTTCCTTTAATATATCGATTTTCAGGTGTTATTTTCTCATACGGAAAAGGTAAAGTTTGAATTATGGATTTAAATCTTTTCAATTCACCATATTTTTCATTTATTGGAAATCTTGGTAATTCAAGAAAATCTTTACTTGAGTCAATAACACCTGAATGTTGTCCAAAAGCAAACTCAAAATTTAAGTCACTTACAATTTTTTTTAAAGTAGTACTATACTCTCCAAAAGGGTAGGAAAATAAACTTGGGGAATAACCGAGCTTTTTTTTAAAAATTTTTATAGATTTTTCTAAATCATCTCTTACTTTTTCTTCTTCCCAATCAATTAAATATTCATGGGTATGACTATGATTCCCTATAGTGACTAAATCGCTAGAATCTATTTCTTTTATTTGTTCCCATGACATATAGCCATGATTACCTACCTCTCTTGTACTTACAAAAAGAATAAAAGGAACTTTCCTCTCTTTAAGCACTGGCCAGGCATTTAAATAAAAAGATTCAAAACCATCATCAACTGTTAAAAGTAGATAATTTTTTTCCATTTTACTTTTAATAATTTCATTAAATTTATTAAAAGAAATAAACTCAAGTTTTAAATTATTAATCTCATCCAAATGTTTTAAAAAAATTTCATTTCTTATATTTGTTGATGGATATTTATTTTCATTGAAGCGATGATACATTAAAGCTATTACGCCATTATCAGGATTAAATGTATTTAAATTTATACCAAAGGATTTACTTATTGGTAAAAATAGTAGTATGAATACATATATTATGAGTTTTTTTTCAATTGATTGTAGCACAGATATAGGTTCTTTATTTATTAAAGTTAAAAATAAAACATTTCTCAAAGTTTTGCAAAGCGATAAGTTTAACAATGATTTATTAATGAAACAAATTTTAGATTTTTTTAATGAAAATAAGTTGAATTTTGGGGATATATCTAAAGTTTTTGTTAATCAAGGACCTGGAAATTTCTCGAGCTTGAGAGGATCCTTGGCTATTGCAAAAGGCATTAGTCTGTCAAAAAATTTGGATCTATTTGGTTACAATACATTTATATGGTCTTGTGCAGAACATATTAAAACAAAAGATTTAATTTGTAGTCTTATTAAATTTAGAGAAAAATACTATATAAAAAAATTTGACACAGATTTAAAAAATACTTTTAAAGTTGAAGAGATCTCAGAAAATGAAATAATAAGAAAATATGATAGAATGCAGAAAGTAATTCCAAAAAAATTAGTAGAGTGTTTTAGTGATAAAATCTTAAAACTTAATAATTTAAGTATTGTTGAATTAGATCACAACGTGCTAGAATTTCTTCAAATAAAAGGCTTATTAGACAATGGTTTAATTAGACCATTATATTTAAATTAATTTGAAAATATTTTTTTTGGCTATAATATAAAAAATATATATGACTAAAGATATAGAATCTAAATGTTTAGAAAAAGGCGTTAGGCTTACAGAGCAAAGAAAGTTGATTGCAAAAACTATGTCAAATTCATCTGATCATCCCGATGTTGATGAGTTGCATCAAAGAGTAAGCAAAGTAGATTCTAGAATTAGTATTGCTACAGTTTATAGAACTGTAAAGTTATTTGAAGAAGCTGGTATAGTAGAGAAGCATGATTTTAAAGGTAGTAAAGCTAGATATGAGCAAGCAAAGGACGAACATCACGATCACTTGATTGATGTTAGTAGTGGTGAAATAATTGAATTTGTTAATAATGATATTGAGAAATTACAGAAACAAGTAGCAGAAAAACTTGGATATAAGCTTGTAGATCATAGACTTGAATTATATGGTTCAAAAATTAAAAAATAAAAAAATTGTCTAAAAAAATATTTATCAAAAGTTTTGGTTGTCAAATGAATGAATACGATTCCAATCGTATTTATGATTTAGTATCAAAAATAGGTTTTAAAAAAACTGAAGTAAAAAAAGAAGCAAATTGTTTAGTATTAAACACTTGTCATATACGCGAAAAAGCAACAGAAAAAATTTATGATGAAATTGGTAGAATAAAAAAAGATTTTAAAAATTCAAAAAAACCTTTAGTGATCGTTTCAGGTTGTGTTGCGCAAGCAGAGTCAAACGAAATGATAAAGAGAGAATCCTATATCGATATGGTTATAGGACCTCAGTCATATCATAAAATTAATGATTTGATTTTAGATTTTGAGAAAAAAAATAAAAAAATTAATGAAACAGAATTTGATGTTGTAACAAAGTTTGAAAAATTAGAAAAAGTTAATAGATCTTTTAACAAAATTTCTTCATATCTAACAATACAAGAAGGTTGTGATAAATTTTGTCATTTTTGTGTAGTTCCTTATACTAGAGGCCCAGAATATTCGAGACCCATAAAACAAATTATCTCTGAAGTTAATAATTTAATTAATAATGGAGCTAGGGAAATTGTACTACTTGGTCAAAATGTTAATGCCTATAATTTTTCAGCAAATAATAAAAAATATAAACTTTCTGATTTAATTAGAAAACTTAATTACATTAATGGTCTAAAAAGAATCAGATATATAACTTCTCATCCAAAAGATATGACCCAAGATTTAATTGATTGTTACAAGGACTGTGAAAAACTTATGACATTAATACATCTTCCAATTCAGAGTGGTTCAAACAGAATTCTTAAAGCAATGAACAGACAGCATGATACAAAACATTATTTAGAAATAGTAAAAAAAATAAGAAAAATTAACAAAGACATAAGATTTTCAAGCGACTTTATTGTTGGCTATCCTGGAGAAACAGAAAAAGATTATCAAGAAACTGTCGATTTTATTAAAAACGTTGGTTTTATTAATTCTTATTCATTTATTTTTAGTCCTAGACCAGGCACACCGGCTGCAAAGAAAAAATTAAATAATTTAGAAGAAAGCAAACAAAGGCTAAAAAATCTACAGGATGTTTTGAAAAATATACAACTTAAAAACAATAATAATTTTTTAGGAGATTATTGTGAAGTTTTAGTTGAAAATCAATTGCAAGAAAAAGGAAAATTTTTTGGAAGAACAAAAGTTATGACACCAGTTATATTTGAATCAGAAAATTGTAAATTAGGTGAATTAGTTAATGTTAAAGTAACATCTTTAAACCAAAATAATTTATTTGGTTTTCATAAGAATAATAAGGTAAAGGCGGCATAAAAAATTGAAAATAAATAAACAAAATAAAAATGGCAAGGAACTATCCATAATTTATGGAGATGATAATTCAATTAATATTAATATATTTAATAATAAAATTTTAATGGGAATTGTAGGAAGTTTTGATAATAACCTTAAAGAGTTGGAGAGAATTACTGGATCAAAAATTTACTTTAGAGGAAACTCAATTTCTATCAAAGGAAATAAATCTGCTAATCAAAAAGTGAAAAATGCTATCGTGTATTTAGTTGAGCGCTTAAAAACAGAAGAAAGTATAGACAGAAATGATATTTTTGCCTCTGTAAATAAGGGTATTATTGAAGATGGAAAAGAAAATTCAACCATTCATTCATTAGGGGATACGATTAAAACACCAAAAAGATCCGTTATTCCTAGGTCAAAAAAACAAAAAGCATATGTTAGAGCATTAAAAACAAGTCAGATTGTTATGTCTTTGGGCCCCGCAGGAACAGGGAAAACATATTTGGCTGTTGCAGTCGCTTTAACAATGTTATTAGAAAAAAAAATTGAAAGAATAATATTATCTAGACCAGCGGTAGAAGCAGGTGAAAAATTAGGTTTTTTACCTGGCGACATGAAAGAAAAAATAGATCCTTATCTAAGACCTTTATACGACTCACTTTATGATTTATTAGATTATGAAAAAATTCAGAAAAAAATTGAGTCGGGAGAAATTGAAATAGCACCTCTCGCATTTATGAGAGGAAGAACTTTAAAAAATTCTTTTGCTATTCTTGACGAAGCTCAAAATGCTACACAAACACAAATAAAAATGTTTTTAACAAGGATTGGTGAAAATTCAAAACTTGTTGTAAACGGCGATCCATCACAAATCGATTTACCAAATAAAAATCAATCTGGATTAATTGAAACTAAAAGAATACTAAGGGATATAAAAGAAATTTCCATAGTAGATTTTGATTATAATGATGTTATCAGACATCCTTTAGTTACAAAGATCGTAGAAGCCTATCAAAAGAATTCTGATGATAAAAGTTAATGTTGAGGTAAACACAAAATCTTGGCATAGAAAAATTAAAAATCCAAACAAATATTTTATTAAAAGATTAAAAAAAATTTCTAAAATCATTCCTTTTTTTAGAAGAAAAACTTGCATTTTTTCTATTTTATTAACTAACTCATTTAAAATAAAAAAACTTAACAAAAAATTTAGAAACAAAGATAAGCCAACAGATGTTTTGTCTTTTCCATTTTTTTCTTCGAAAAATTTAAAAAATTTTAAAAGCAAAAAAATTTATATAGGTGATATTGCAACTTCTTATGAAATAATTAATAAAAGAGCTAAAAAAAAAAATTTTTCTATAGAATTTGATAAAGCTTGGATTCATGGACTTTTACACTTGATTGGATATGATCATGTTAGAAATAAAGACTATGATAAAATGAACAGATTAGAAAAAAAAATTTTGAATCTAATAATTTAAGTTTATAAATTATTTTTATGTTAAACAATAGAATATTAGTTATATATTTTTTTCCTTTCATTTTAGGTATTTTAACTACATTAAGTTTTGCACCTTTTAACTTAACAATTATAAATTTTTTTACATTTCCAATTTTATTATTTTTGGTTTTATTGCTTAAAAAAAGAACAGAATCGAAATATAGAAAAAAAAAATCTATTAGATATTTCTTTTATTTAGGCAGTGCTTTTGGGTTTGGTTTTTTCTTATCAGGCAATTATTGGATTTCAATATCTTTAACTCATGATGATATGTTCATCGGATTAATACCCTTTGCTGTTATATTAATTCCTTTATTCTTATCACTATTTTTTGGTTTTGTTATTTTGATTATTGGACCTTTTGCTAAAAAAAATATTTTTTTTATTTTATTATTTTCTCTAGTTTTTTCACTATTTGAATTTCTTAGAGGAAATATATTAACAGGTTTTCCTTGGAACCTAATTTCATATTCCTGGTCTTGGTCTTTAGAATCTTTACAAATATTATCTTTAATTGGAACATATTCTTTAAGTTTAATATCCATAACTTTTTTTTGTATACCATTTCTTTTTTTTAAAAAAGAAATTAATAAAAAAAATATTTTATTTTTTTTATCATTTTTGATAATTTTTTTAGGTAATTATTTTTATGGTTATATTAAAATTAATAACGATATTAATTCGTTTGATGAAAGCTTAAGCGTAAAAATAGTTTCACCTAGCTTTGCCCTTCAGGATTACCAAAATTTAGGTGAGGATTTACAGTTAAAAAGACTTATTAAAATTAGCAATCCAGAAAAAAAAAAGAAAACTTTATTTATATGGCCAGAAGGAATTTTTTATGAATCTTACTTAGAAGATATTAAAAAGCATAAAGATTTATTTAGTAATAAATTTTCAAAAAACCATTTGATAATTTTAGGAATAAATAATTTTGTAAATTTCCAGGAATTAAATGATGAAAAATATTTTAATAGTTTTGCAATATTAAATAACGAGCTAGAGGTAATAGCCCACTACAATAAAATTAATCTGGTTCCATTTGGAGAATTTTTACCATTTGAAAATTTTTTATCTAAATTTGGTTTTAAAAAAATAACTCAGGGTTATAGTTCTTTTTCAGCTGGCAAAACAAGGAAAATACTAAATTTAGAAGATAAATTTAATGGAATGTCTATTTTGCCACTAATTTGTTATGAAATAATTTATTCGGGTCAAATTAAAACAAAAGATCAGCTACCGGATTTAGTTGTTAATATTTCTGAAGATGGTTGGTTTGGTAAGTCTACGGGTCCTTATCAACATTTTACAAAAGCAGTTTATAGATCAGTTGAGGAAGGGGTTTTTATAGCAAGATCAGCCAATAAGGGAGTTTCGGCTTTTATTGATCCTAATGGTAGAGTGATAAAATCCTTAAACATTGAAGAGTCTGGGAATATTGAGATTAATTTTCCCTATTTCCGCGAATCTACATTATTTGCAAACTATGGAAATAAAATATTTTTTTTAATAATTTTATTGTATATATTTCTGATTTTAATTTTTAAAAAAACTAAAGATTAAAATCTTATGACTAAAAAATCGTATTTATTTACAAGCGAATCAGTATCTGAGGGACACCCAGATAAAGTTTGTGATCGTATATCAGATATGGTTGTAGACACCTACTTGTCCAAAGAACCTTTGGCTAGAGTAGCGTGCGAAACTTTAACTACTACAAATAAAGTTGTTCTAGCTGGAGAAACAAGAGGTCCAGAAATTAAAAAAGATGATTTAATACAAAAAGTTCGTAATTGTATTAAAGATATAGGCTATGAGCAAAAAGGTTTTCACTGGAAGAATTGTGACATAGATGTTCATTTACATTCTCAATCTGCAGATATTGCTATGGGAGTTGACTCTAAAGGCAACAAAGATGAGGGAGCAGGTGACCAAGGTATTATGTTTGGTTATGCTTGCAATGAAACTGAAGTTTTAATGCCCGCTCCTATTTATTATTCTCACAAAATTTTAGAATTAATGGCTGCAGATCGAAAAAATGGTAATGCAGATAAATTAGAACCAGATTCAAAAAGTCAAGTTACAATGATGTATGAAAATGGAAAACCAAAAAAAGTTACCTCTGTAGTTATATCCACGCAACATTCTCCAACAGTAAATCAAGCACAGGTTAAAGAAATTGTTAGACCTTATTTAGAACGATCTATCCCAAAAGAATTGTTATCTGGACTTAAAGATGAAGAGTTTTATGTAAATCCCACAGGCCAATTTATAATTGGAGGTCCTGATGGAGACTCTGGTTTAACAGGAAGAAAAATTATTGTTGATACATATGGAGGTGCTGCACCACATGGTGGAGGAGCCTTTTCTGGAAAAGATCCAAGCAAGGTAGATAGATCAGCAGCATACGCTGCTAGATATGTGGCAAAAAATGTTGTTGCTTCAAAAATTGCTGACAAATGTTTAATTCAACTAGCTTATGCCATTGGTGTTTCTAAACCCCTATCTATATATGTAGATCTTTTTGATGGAGATGAAGAAAAATCAAAACATGTTGAAAAGTTGATAAATGATAATTTTGATTTAAGCCCAAGAGGTATCAGAGAGATGTTATCTTTAAATAAACCTATATATGAATGTACAGCTGCATACGGTCATTTTGGAAGAAAATCAGGGTCAAATGGTGAATTTTCTTGGGAAAAGACTGATAAAACTGCTGTTTTTAAAAAGTAAAACTTGAAAAAAATTTAAATTTAAATTAAATAACTATCAAGTTACCTGGAAATCCAAAATGGGCTTTTGCCCATTTTTTTTTAGAGGAAAAGAAATTAAGTTATGTTAAATCAAAGATCTGATAAAGTAGAGCTTTTAAGAATAGCAGAAGCAGTTGCTTTAGAAAAATCTATAGATAAAGAAATAATCTTAACATCAATGGAGTCAGCTATACAGAAAGCGGCAAAAACCAGATTTGGTTCAGAAAATGATATTAGAGCAATAATTAATAGAACAAGTGGTGATATAAGCTTACACAAGGTATTAAAAATAGTTGATACACCCGAAAATTTAGATACTGAAATTTCATTAGAAAATGCAAAAAAAAAGGAAAAAAAGGAAGATGTTAAAGTTGGAGATGAAATTTTTGAACAATTACCACCAGTTGATTTTGGAAGAATTGCTGCACAAACTGCTCGTCAAGTAATAACTCAAAGTGTACGTGCCGCTGAAAGAGAAAGGCAATATAATGAATTTGTTGGAAAAAAAGGGGAAATTTTAAGCGGTATAGTAAAAAGATTAGAATATGGAAATGTGATTATTGATTTAAATAGAACTGAATCTATTATTAGAAAAGAAGAACTTATTCCGAGAGAAATTTTAAAAACTGGTGATAGAGTAAAAGCCTATTGTTATGATGTTATAAGGGAAAACAAAGGACACCAAATTTTTTTATCAAGAGCTCATCCAAAATTTATGGAAAAATTATTTTTTCTGGAAGTTCCTGAAATTTACGAAGGAACAATAGAAATAAAATCTTCGGCTAGAGATCCTGGTAGTAGAGCTAAAATTTGTGTTTACTCTAAAGATTCTTCAATAGATCCTGTCGGAGCTTGTGTTGGTATGAGAGGTAGTAGAGTTCAATCAGTAGTAAATGAACTACAAGGAGAAAAAATAGATATAGTTCATTGGTCGGAAGATCCAGCCACATTAGTTGTTGGAGCTTTATCACCTGCAGAAATTCAAAGAGTTATAATCGATGATCAAGAAAGAAGAATAGAAGTTATTTTAACCGAAGAAAATTTGAGTAAAGCGATTGGAAGAAGAGGACAAAATGTGAGGTTAGCTTCAAAAATTATGAACTACGAAATAGATATACTAACAGAAAAA
The DNA here is from genome assembly GCA_902589795.1 of uncultured Pelagibacteraceae bacterium. Lineage (GTDB taxonomy): Bacteria > Pseudomonadota > Alphaproteobacteria > Pelagibacterales > Pelagibacteraceae > AG-414-E02. The sequence continues at coordinate 16,667 of CACIUJ010000014.1, forward strand.
GAAGAAGCAGAAAAAAGACAATTAGATTTTAAAGAAAAAACAGAAAATTTTATTAAAAATCTTGAAGTTGATGAAACCCTAGGTCAATTACTTGTAGCAGTAGGTTTTAGCACGATAAAAGAAATTCACGAAGCAACATTAGAAGATATTTCTAAAATTGAAGGTCTAGATAACAATACAGCTAAGGAGTTAAAAGAAAGATCTGCAGAATATTTAATAAAAGAAAAAGAAAATATTCAAAAAAAACTAAACGAATTAGGTTTAGAAGAATCTTTAATAAATTTAAAAGGAATTACGCCAGGAATGTTAGTAACTTTAGGTGAAAAAAAAATTAAAACATTAAAAGATTTTGCTGAGCTTGCCACCGATGAATTAATAGGTGGTTATGATGAAAAAAATGGAAAAAGATTCAAAATAGATGGATATCTTGAGGAATTTGCTTTAACAAAAAAAGAAGCTGAAGATTTAATTATGAGTGCAAGAAATATTACTTTTGAATAACGTTATGGATTTTTATGGAAGAAAAGAACAAAAAAAAGAAAAAATTAACTTTAAGTGTTTCGTCAAATACGAAGCGTAATGTTCCAAACTTTACACAAAGAAGTGGAAAAACTTCAGTTGTAATTGAAAAAAAACCACCAAGAAAATGGGGTGAAAGAAAATTTCAACCACGAAATAATAATTTTAATAGACGCCCTTCTGGCGAAGTTTTCCCAAAAAAAACACAAACACATAAAGTAGATGTAAGAAGAATAGCCGAAGAAAGAGCTACTAAACGATTTAAAGAAACAAAAGAAAATTTACAACAAAAAAAAACTGGTCTAGGTAAAGACAAAAATTTTTCAACGAAAAGAGAATATAAACTTACTTTATCCAAAGCCATGGACGAGGAGGCATTAGATGGCAGAGAAAGAAGTTTAGCTGCAGTAAAAAGAGCTAGACTTAAAGAAAAGAAAAATCAAGATGATAGTAATAAAAATCAAGAGAATAAGAAAATTATTCATGAAGTTAATATTCCTACCAAAATTACAATAAAAGAGCTTTCGAATAGAATGGCAATTCAAGCTAGTGAAATTATTAAACATTTATTAAGCATGGGCGTTGTTGCAACTATAAATCATACACTTGATGCTGATACCGCTGAGTACGTAGTTAAAGAGTTTGGAAACGTTCCAATAAGAGAAAAAAAACCTGATTTAAATATTCAGAAAATAGATATAAAAAATAACAACAATTTAAAAACTAGATCGCCAATCATTACAGTTATGGGGCATGTTGATCATGGAAAAACTTCATTATTAGATGCTCTAAGAAAAACAAATGTAGTTGCCGATGAACATGGGGGTATAACTCAACATATAGGAGCTTATAAAATTACAAGTGAAAAAGGAAAAAGCATGACATTTATTGATACACCTGGTCATGAAGCTTTTACTGAGATGAGAGCAAGAGGATCAAAAGTTACTGATATAGTTGTATTAGTTGTTGCTGCTGATGACGGTGTAAAACCACAAACTATTGAAGCCATAAATCATTCTAAAGCAGCTAAAGTTCCAATTATAGTAGCAATTAACAAATGTGATTTGCCAGGTGCAGACCCGCAAAAAGTAAAAAATGAACTATTACAATATGAGCTTATAGCTGAAGAATTAAGCGGAGACACACTTTTTGCAGAAGTTTCAGCAACAACAAAAAAAAACTTAGAAAAGCTCAAAGAAAATATTATCTTACAAGCAGATCTTTTAGATTTAAAAGCTGATTTTTCATCAAATGCTAGTGGGGTAATTTTGGAGTCAAGAATAGATAAAGGAAAGGGATCTGTCTCTACAGTTCTCATAACAAATGGAAGTTTACGCAATGGAGATTTTTTTGTGAGTGGTAATACTTGGGGTAAAATTAGAGCAATGATAAATGATAAAGGACAAAAAATTGATATAGCTGGACCCGCAACCCCAGTAGAAATATTGGGTATGAATAGTTCGGCTTTTGCCGGTGATGATTTTATAGTTGTTGATTCTGAAGATAAAGCTAAAGAGATACATGATTATAGAATTGAAAATAGTGAATCTAAACAAGCACCATTAATATCAACTAAAAAAGATTCAGTTTTTGATGATTCTTCTGTTGTAAAAGAATTGCCTATTATAATTAAATCAGATGTTCATGGTTCTAGCGAGGCTCTTAAAACTGCAATAGAAAAAATTAAACATGAAGAAGTTTCTCCAAAGATAATTCTTTCAAATATAGGTGTAATCACTGAGACAGATATAACATTGGCAAAGGCCTCCAACGCCATTGTTATAGGATTTAATGTGAGACCCAACAAAGAAGCCAAGAAACTTGCAGAAGCTTATAAAATTACTACTAAATTTTTTAATATAATTTATGAGGTTCTAGATTATGTTAACAATGCACTATCAGGGTTATTAAAGCCCGATATAAGAGAAGAAATAGTAGGATCGGCAGAAGTTCAAGCAATCTTTAAGGTATCAAAAGTAGGAAAGGTTGCTGGTTCAAAAGTGGTAAATGGAGAAATTTCTAATAATTTGAAAGCAAGGTTGATAAGAGATGGAAATGTATTATATACAGGTTCTATAGGTAGTATTTTTAGAGAAAAAAATGCAGCAAAACAAGTCGTTGCAGGACTTGAATGTGGTATAACTCTCAAAGATTTTGCAGATTTTAAAGAAAAAGATGTAATCGAAGTTTATAAGATTATTGAAACAGAAAGAAGAATTTAATGATAAAACAAAAAAGTAATTCACCTTTTTCTCAAAGACAATTAAGAGTTGGTGAATTAATAAAACAGTCTTTAGGACAAATTTTTATAAGAGATGAAGCTAAAGTTCCTAGCATAGATACAAAAAATATTACTGTTACTGAGGTAAGAATGAGCCCAGATCTTAAAAATGCCAAAGCATATGTTATTCCTTTAGGTGGAAAAGATACTGAGAAAGCAGTTAATATACTAACTGAGTTTTCTTCACGTATTAGAAAAGTATTATCCAAAAAAATTGATATGAAATTTTTACCAAAAGTTTCTTTCGTTAGTGACACATCATTTGATTATGCTGAAAAAATAGAGAAATTAATACAAAAAAATAAATAGATATGAAAAAACAAAAAAAGAAAATAATTGATGATTTAAAAATTAATTCTAAAGATGTTGGATCTTCAGAAATTCAAATAGGTTTATTAAGTGAAAAAATAAACAATTTAACAAGTCATTTTAAAGGTAATAAAAATGACAAACATTCAGCACGAGGACTTTTAAAAGCAGTGAATCAAAGAAAACGTTTATTAGAGTATCTTAAAAGAAAAAATGCTGATTCATATATAAAAATTTTAGATAAATTAAATTTAAGAAAGTAGATGTTTAAAATATATAAAGAAGAAATTGATTTAGGTGGAAAGAAGCTAATTTTAGAAACAGGAAAAATAGCAAGACAAGCTGATGGAGCAATAATTGCCACCTGTGGTGAAACAGTAGTAATCTCAACTGTTGTCGGGGCAAAAAAAGTTAATCCAGAAACAGACTATTTTCCTCTTTCAGTAAATTATCAAGAAAAATATTATGCAGCAGGTAAAATTCCTGGAGGATATTTTAAAAGAGAAGCAAGGCCAACAGAATCTGAAACTTTAATTTCTAGGTTGATCGATAGGCCTATTAGACCTTTATTTCCAGAAGGTTTTAGAAATGAAGTACAAGTTTTACCAACAGTTCTTTCATACGATAATGAAAATGAAGCGGACATATTATCAATTATTGCCTCATCAGCGGCCTTGGCAATTTCAGGTTTACCTTTTAAAGGTCCAGTGGCAGCATCTAGAGTGGGATATATAGATAATAAATATGTTTTAAATCCATCAAAGGAACAATTAAAAGAATCCAAATTAGATTTAGTTGTTGCTGGAACCAAAGACGCAGTACTAATGGTTGAATCGGAAGCATCGGGATTAACAGAGAAACAAATGCTAGACGCAGTTAAATTTGGTCATGAAAAATTTGTTCCAATTATTAAATCAATAGAAAATCTTAAAAAAAAATGTGCAAAAGAAGAATGGAAAATAGAAGAAAAAGATTACAGCGATTTGAACAAGAAAATTACTAAAGAATTAAAAAAAGATTTAGAAAAAGCA
>CACIUJ010000015.1 GCA_902589795.1 uncultured Pelagibacteraceae bacterium
TAAAAATATTCTTAATAAATTACCTGTCACTGCATCAAATTTATATGCAAAAAATTTGTTCAATTTTGTCTTAAACCTTTATGATAAAAAAAATAAAAAAATTAATATTAATTTAGAGGATGAGATAATAAAAAAAACATTATTAAAATAAAATTATGGAAATTGATCCGTTTATATTTAGATTGAGCATTTTTATCCTTTCAATTTTTATTGGCTATTATGTTGTCTGGAGTGTTACTCCCTCTCTTCATACTCCTTTAATGTCGGTAACAAATGCTATTTCATCGGTTATAATTGTTGGAGCAATAATTGCTGGGCTATCAGGTGAGATTGATAGTGTTTTTAATTCAACGAATATATTTGGTTTTTTGGCAATATTTTTAGCTGCCATAAATATTTTTGGAGGTTTTTTAGTAACTCAAAGAATGCTTCAAATGTATAAAAAGAAAAAGAAAAATAAATAAATATGTCTTTAAATTTATTAGCAATATTTTACTTAGTTTCAGGAATATTATTTATTTTAGCCTTAAGAGGATTGTCATCTCCCGATACATCTAGAAGAGGTAATTTGTTTGGGATTTTAGGAATGGCCATTGCTATAACTGTAACTTTTTTATCCATAGGAAATTTTTCTGACGGCTTTGTTTATGTATTAATTTTTCTTTTAGCGGGAGGATTTATAGGAGTATTCATTGCTTATAAAATACCAATGACAGCAATGCCAGAATTAGTAGCTGGTTTTCATAGCTTGGTAGGTCTCGCAGCAGTTTTTGTAGCAATATCAGCTTTTTTAAACCCTCAAGCTTTTAATCTTGGTTTCCCGGGCAATATTAAAATTGCAAGTTTAATTGAGATGTCAATTGGAGGCGCAATAGGAGCAATAACTTTTTCAGGATCAATAATAGCTTTTTTGAAATTGAGAGGAATAATGTCTGGATCGCCAATAACATTTAAAGGCCAGCATTACGTAAATTTATTATTGGGTATAACAATTATAGTATTAATTTTTTATCTTTGTGACAGCCAATCAGAAAAATATTTCTGGAGAATAATTGCAATCTCTTTTCTATTAGGATTGTTATTAATTATACCAATTGGTGGAGCAGATATGCCTGTTGTTATATCAATGTTAAATTCATATTCCGGTTGGGCCGCAGCAGGAATTGGTTTTACTTTAGAGAATAGTGCCTTAATAATTACAGGAGCATTAGTTGGATCTTCAGGAGCAATCTTATCTTACATTATGTGCAAGGGAATGAATCGATCTTTTTTTAATGTAATTTTAGGAGGTTTTGGTGGAACTGATCAAGCATCACTGTCTAATAACAAGGATAAAAAACCGGTAAAAAGTGGAAATGCAGAGGATGCTGCATTTTTAATGAAAAATGCATCTTCTGTTATAATTGTGCCGGGCTATGGAATGGCTGTTGCACAAGCACAGCATTCATTAAAAGAAATGGTAGACTCTCTTAAAAAAAATGGCATTAAGGTTTCATATGCCATTCACCCAGTAGCTGGAAGAATGCCAGGACATATGAATGTACTACTTGCGGAAGCGAATGTACCGTACGATGAAGTATTTGAATTAGAAGAAATTAATAATGATTTTGCAAATGCAGATGTTGCATTTGTAATTGGAGCAAATGATGTAACAAATCCAATAGCAAAAACAGATCCACAAAGCCCTATATATGGAATGCCAGTTTTAGACGTAGAGAAATGTAAATCTGTGCTATTTGTAAAGAGAAGTTTATCCCCTGGATATGCAGGTGTTGATAACGAGTTATTTTATAGAGATAACACTCTAATGCTTTTTGCGGATGCAAAAAAAATGACAGAAGAAATAGTAAAAAATCTTGATTAAAACTATTATAAGGGAATGAAAATTAAAATTTTTTGCGATAGCGCTGATTTTAAAACTTTAAAAAAACTAAATAGTAATATTTTAGTAAAAGGATTTACTACTAATCCAAGTTTAATGAGAATGGTTGGGGCTAAAAATTACAAAAGTTATTCAAAGAAAATTCTCTCAGTTTGCAATAAAAAACCAGTTTCTTTAGAAGTTTTTGCAGATAACTTTGACAAAATGTTTCAGCAAGCAATAAGTATTAACTCATGGGGAAAAAATGTTTATGTTAAGATACCAGTTGTCAATTCAAGAGGATTTTTTTCTGGAAAAGTAATTAAAAAACTTAGCGACAAGGGAATTAAACTTAATATTACTGCTGTTTATACAACAAATCAGGTCACAAAAATAATTAATAGTGTTAATAAAAAATCCAAAATAATTATATCAATTTTTGCTGGTAGAATGTCAGATGCAGGTAAAGATCCAGTTCCAATTATAAAAGAGTCTGTAAAAAAAACAAAAAAATTTAAAAATATAAGTATACTTTGGGCTAGCACTAGAGAGGCTTATAATTTTTTACAAGCAAAAGAATGTGGTTGTCAAATAATAACAATGCCCCCAGATGTTATTAATAAAATATCTAATTTTGGAAAATCTTATAAAGATTTGACTCTAGACACCGTTAAAAAATTCTTGGAAGATAGTAAACGTTCTAAATTCACAATTTAAATTTAATAAAATTATATAATTCTTGGTTGTGGCAAAGGAACTATCAGTTTACCTTTAAACCCTTTTTTCTTTAATTTAGACCTAAGTTCTTTGGCAATATGCCACGAAAACATTAAAGCATAATCTGGTTTATCGATAAAAAGTTTTTTTTCAGAGACAATTGGAATTTTTGTTCCAGGCATGTAATTCCCTATTTTTTTAGATCCATCAACTTCTACAATATAATCTATAATATTTTCATCTAAGCCTACAAAATTCACAAGTGTTGTAGCCCTAACAGGAGCGCCCACGCCACATATTTTTTTATTATTTTTTTTAATATTTTTTAAAAGTGAATAAAGATTCATTTTAGAGTAAATTACATTTTTCTTAAATTTACTGAAAGTTTTCCAGTTTAAGTATTTTTTTTCTAATTTTAATATTTTATTCACATTTTTATTAATTTTTATTTTTTTATTTCTTGTTACATAAACCCTTATAGATCCACCGTGCGTATCTATTTTTTTTGCATGAAATATAGTTAATCCATATTTATCAAATAAATATTTTAAACTTGTCAAAGAATAAAATCTCAAGTGTTCGTGATATATAGTATCATATTGGTTTGTTTGAATTAAAGAAACCAAGTAGTGAGACTCGGAAATAAAAACACCATCTTTTCTTAGTACTTTGGTTATATTGTGCATAAGTGAATTTACGTCTTCAATATGAGCAAAAACATTTGTAGCAGTAATAATTTTAGCTTTTCCATATTTTCGTTTCACAGAGTTTACAGTTTTTTTATCAAAATAACGTAGTAGTGTTGGAATGCCTTTTTTTCTTGCCAACAATCCAACTTTCTCCGGGGTTATGCCTAAAACTCTATGATTATCTTTAAAATTATTTAAAAGATTTCCATCGTTTGACCCAATATCAATGACAAGGTCATTCTTAGATATTTTTATAAGTTTTCTACATTCTTTATAAAGTTCTTGAAAATTTTCTCTTAAAATTTTTGTAGTACTGCTGGTATAAGCGTAACTTTTGGGAAATAAAATTTCTTTTTTCACAATATTATTTATTTGAACTAATTTTGAAGTTGGTGAATAAACAAGATCTGCAGGATATAATTTTTCTTCATCTATTTTACTGCCTATTTTTTTCATTACTGTTGGAGGTGGCAAATAACCAAAAAACATAATAGACCTGAGGTCTCTTGCACCTGATATTTGACATTTGGAGATTGTTTTTGAATTAGCTTTCATTATTTGTATTTATAGCTATATATATTGGAAAGACAAAGTAATTTTTGCTAATCCTTTTGAATGTTAAAAAAAAATAAGATTTCTGTAATTGGTGGAGCTGGACATGTCGGAGCACCCCTGGGATTAGTTTTTAGTTCAAAAGGTTATAAAGTTTCGTTAATTGATAAAAATAAAAATAATATAAATAAAATCAATAATTCTATTATGCCTTACTTTGAAGAAGGCAGTTCAAAACTCCTAAAAAAAATGAGAGCAAAAAAAAATATTTTTGCAACAGATAAACTGAGAGAGGTGAGTGACTCAAAATTTATTATTGTATGTATTGGAACCCCTGTTAATAAAAAATTAAAACCTAACTTAAAAAATTTTTTAAGTTTTTTTTATAATTTAAGAGAGTACTTAAATAAAGATCACATTATTATTATAAGAAGTTCTATATATCCAGGGATCTGCAACAAAGTTTATGAAATTATTAAAAAAAATTGCCAGAATTTGAGTTACTGTCCAGAAAGAATTGTTCAAAGTAAAGCTATACTAGAATTGCCTAAACTTTCACAAATTATTTCAGGAAAAAATGATAAATCAAAAAAAGAGTCAGGAAAATTATTTAAAAAAATAAGTAAAAAAATAATTTTTACTGAAATTATAGAAGCAGAACTAATTAAGCTTTTCTCAAATGCATATAGATATGTCAATTTTTCAATTGCAAATCAATTTTATATGATTTGTCGCGATCATAACTTAGATTTCTTTAAGATCAGAAATATTATGAGGGATGATTATAAAAGGAATGCACATATTCCAACCGCTGGTTTTACTGCAGGCCCATGTCTTTTAAAGGACACAATGCAACTTTCATCATTTTATAATCATCAATTTTCATTGGGACACACGGCTATGTCCGTGAACGAGGGTTTGCCTAGATTTTTGATCAAACAATTGGAAAAAAAATATAATTTAAAAAGAAAAACAGTTGGTATTTTAGGTCTTGCATTTAAATCAGAAACAGATGACACCAGGGACTCTTTGGCAATAAAATTACTTAAACAATTAAAAGATAAAAAAATTAAAACTTATCAATCAGATGAGTATTACAAAGATAAAAATAATGTAGATAAAAGTTTTTTAATCAAAAAATCTGATATTATTATTATTGCGACACCTCATAAAGCTTATAAAAAATTAAAAATTATAAAAAGTAAGGTGGTAGTAGATATTTGGGGTTTAGTTGAAAAAAAAAAGTAATACCCTGCTAATTGGCGCGAAAGGCAAATTAGGATCAGCAATAATAAAATCTAAACTTTTCAATAATTTATTTTGTCCTACAAAAAAACAATTGAATATTGAAAATAAAGAAAAAATTAGAAGAATTCTAAAGAAAAAAAATTTTAGTTTGATAATTAATTGTGCTGCAATGGCTAGAATGAAACAATGTGAAAATTTTCCCAATAAGGCAATCAAAACAAATATTTTTGGAACGAAAAATTTGGTAGATGAAATTGAGAATTACCGCAAAATATACAAAAGGGATATTAAAATCATACACATTTCAACTGATGGAGTTTATCCTTCAACCAAAGGAAACTACTCTGAAAAACATGAAACTAGACCATACAATATTTATGGTTGGACTAAACTTCATTCAGAATTAATTGTAAAAAGATTAAAAAAATATGTTGTTATAAGAACAAGATTTTTTGATGGAAAAAATGTTCGTTTTAATACAGCTGCAACAGATATTTTTACATCGGCAATGGAAATTGAAAATCTCGTAAAAGCTATTGAAAAAATACATAAAAAAAATTTTAGAGGTATAATTAATGTAGGTGAGAAAAGAAAATCAGATTACGAGAACTATAAAAAATTCAAAAAAAATATAAAACCATGTAAAAGAATAGATATAATTAAAAATTTAAACTTTATGATTGCCAAGGATGCTTCAATGAACTTAAATCTTTTTAAAAAAATAATAAAAAACTAATGCTAAAAACAGATCTAGAAATAGTAATTCCAATTTATAATGAGGGTGAAAATGTTATACTGTTGCTAAAAAAATTTGAAAATTTAGTCAAAACACAATTTAAAGTTTTGCTTTGCTACGATACAGATCATGACAATATTTTTAACTATACAAATGAGTTAAAGAAATTTAAATTTGAAATTTTATTAGTAAAAAATCCTGATACCGGACCCTGTGCTGCAATTAAAAAAGGATTATATTCTGGGGATTCCAACTGCGTTATTGTTTATCCCGCAGATGATTTTCTAAATATTAATATTATAGATAAAATGTATTCAGCTTATAAAGCAGGAAACGACGTAGTAGTTGCTAGCAGATTCATCAAGGGAGGATCCATGATTGGCTGTCCTTTACTAAAATCAATTTTAGTTAGAATGGCCTCTACCACTTTGTATTTTTTTTCAAGTATTCCAGTACGAGATGCGAGCAATGGATTTAGGTTATTTTCTAGAAATTTACTTAATACAGTTTCAGTAGAGTCCAAGGCTGGATTTGCTTATTCATTAGAACTTTTAGTAAAATGTAAAAGATTAAGACTTAAAATTTTCGAAATACCAGCTAGATGGGAAGAACGCAGCCAAGGATCGAGTAGATTTAAAATATTTAAGTGGTTACCTGCTTATTTAAGATGGTACTTTTATGGATTAGGAACTTTTTGGTTACGAAAAGGTCCTGACGATGTTAAAAAAAGATATAAATAATAATATAATGAAAAAGAAAACTTTCTTAGTAACTGGTGGAACTGGATTTATAGGTTCTAACATATGTGAGCTTTTAATAAGAAAAAAATATAACGTAAAAATTTTTGACAATAATTCCAGAGGCAATCTAGGAAAAATTAGAAACATAAAAAAAAAAATTAAATTTATTAAAGGCGACATAAGAAATGAAAAACTATTAAATAAGGCAATTAAAGATGTAGATGCTGTAATTCATTTAGCTTATATAAATGGTACAAAGTATTTTTACTCAAAACCAATTTTAACATTGGATATTGCTGTAAAGGGTATTTTGAATATAATTAATTGCTGTATAAAGAATAAGATCAAAGAAGTTTATTTGGCCTCTAGTTCAGAAGTGTATCAGATGCCAAACAAAATACCTACTAACGAGACAGAAACTCTAAAAATTCCAAATATTTACAATCCGAGATATTCATATGGAGGAGGAAAAATTTTAACTGAGCTGATGGGGATTCATTATGGAAAAAAATACTTTAAAAAATTAATTATATTTAGGCCTCACAATGTATATGGCCCTAATATGGGAAATGAACACGTTATACCTGAGTTTATAAATAGAATGAAAAAAATTACAAAAAAACGTAAGTTTTTTTTAATTAAAGGAAGTGGAAATGAAAGTAGAACTTTTATGTATATCGATGACTTTGTAAGTGCTTTCAATTTTTTAATTGATAAAGGCAAACATCTAAATATTTATAACATTGGGGATCCAAAGGAAATTAAGATCAAAGATCTAGCAAAAAAGATTGCAAAAATTTTAAAAAAAAGAATTAAGCTATATAGAAGTAAAATTCCAGAAGGTAGTGCAAGAATTCGTTGTCCAGATATTAAAAAAATAAACAAATTAGGTTTTTCATCTAAAGTTAAATTAGAGGATGGTTTAGCCAGGACAATTGATTGGTATTATTAACTTTTATAACTTTAATCGTAACGTTTTGTTGCAACTCTATAATTTTTAGAAAATTTAAATTTTAAAGCTGCATACACAAAAGATAACATCATAATTAGACTCACTTTTCCTTTATTATCTTTTATATTAACTGGTATAGAGAGATATTTAAGTTTAAATAATTTTGTAAATAAAAAAAACTCTACATCAGAAAATAGATTACTATCACTTAATAATTTTTTAAAACCAATTTCATTTTTTTTAAACATTTTTATACACTGAGTATCTTGATCAATTATTTCTCCAAACAATAATTTTAAATATGTAGAACTTACTAAAGAAACTATTTTTCTAAATATTGGCCTCTGCACCTTTGACTTTTTGTGAGTTTTTGGACCAAATATTACTGAGTATTTAGTCAAATTTAATAATTTGTACGACTCTTTATAAAAAGTTAAGTCCCAAGCATTATCAATTGCACACAAAGCAATTAAATTATATTTAGATTTATATATTCCTAATTTCAAAGCTTTACCCCTAGATTTTTCACTAAAATGAAATGATTTAATGAAAGAGTAATTTTTTTGGTAATCAAAAATTATTTCTTTTGTTCTGTCAATCGAGCCATTTGAAATTAATAGAATTTCATATTTAGAAATTTTATTTTTTTTAATCCAGTGTAAAAATTTAAATAGAATTTTAATTCTCTTTTCTTCGTTGTATAAGGGAAATATAAATGAAATTTTTTTCACTTATTTAAGGTATTTGTAGTATAAGCCTCTAACAAAATCACTTTTAATAACTGGCGAAACAAAACCCAAATTAAATTTTTCTAGTTTTGATTTACCAAATATAGCGGCTTGATTGGACATTAGTTTTCCATGAAATTTTAAACAATCTTCTTGAAAATCTTCCTTCGGTATTGGTTCTTTTTGGTAAAAACCAAAGCTATCCTCTCCACAAATTAATGAAGCAGATTTATGATTCATTTCAGTGGTGTTATCAGGTGTTATATATCTAAAAGCTAATAACAATCTGTCTTCACTTGAATTATTAGACTCCGATCCATGAATTATATTTTGATCAAAAATTGCGCACTGTCCAGATTTTAAAACTATATAATCAAATTCTTCATTCTCAGAAATTATAGCTTCTTGTCCTCTCGCTAACATATTGAATTTCGGTTTGTGTATTTTATATTTAATATTATCTATTTTATTTTTTAATATTTTTAAACAACCATTTTCAGGATTAGAATCTGACAAAGCTATTGAGATTGTAACTATTTTATTATTTTTTAATCTCCAATAGGTTCTATCCTCATGCCAGCCAACAAAATATTTTGTTTTCTTTGGTTTAAAAAATAAAATTGAATTCCAACACAAAATATTTTCACCCAATATTTGTTTAACTAAGGATACTATTTTTTTATCTCTCATTAAATCATTTACCCATTTAAATACTAGATGTGACTTAAATTTATGTTCAAATTTTAATGAGTTTTTTTTAATTTTTTTAATACTATCTATATATTTGTGATAATAAAAATTATTTTCTTCGGACAATAGATCAATAGGAAAACAGTATCCTTTCTTATTAAAAGAATTTAATATATATGTTGTGTCACTATAAGAAGGCATTAGAGTATTTTATATATGTGTGGATTTGTTATTTCAATTGGAAATTTTTCAGAATTAGAGTTGAAACAAGCAACTCAATCTATTGTATACAGAGGTCCCGATGATACTAACTTTTATTTTAATGAAAAGAATAAAATTAAAATAGGATTTAACAGACTTTCTATAATAGATATTAATAATGGAAGACAACCATTTATATCTGAAGATGGTAACTGTGTAATAGCTTACAATGGTGAAATTTATAATGCAGACGTTTTGAGAAAAGAACTACAACAACAATCAATTAAATTTAAAACTAGAAATTCAGATACCGAGGTTTTTTTAAGAGGATACCAATTCTGGGGAACGAAAATATTTAACAAAATAGATGGAATGTTTGCCGTTGCAATAATTGATTATAAGATAAATAAAGTAATTGTCGCAAGAGATAAATTTGGAGAAAAACCAGTTTTTTATTCTCGAAATAAAAATGGTTTATTAATTGGTTCAGAACTTCATATTTTCAAAAATTTTCATGATGTAGATATTTCTTTCGATTCTTTTTCCTTAAAGAGGTATTTTATTTTTGGTTTTGTTCCTGCACCAAATACAATTTATAAAAATATTTTTAAGATTAAAAACTCACACTACCAAGAATTTGATTTGAAAAATTTTGAACAAAAAAATTTTAAATATAATGATTTTGTTAATACTCAAAATCTAAAAGTTGAAGGTGACCCAATAGATTATTTAGATGAATTGCTAAAAGAAAGTGTTAAATCCAGACTAGTCACCGATCAAAAAATTGGCTTATTTTTAAGTGGAGGTATAGACAGCAGTTTAATAGCATCCTATGCAAAAGAACTTAATCAAGATATTGAATCTTATACAGTATCAGTGAAAGGCGAAACATTTGATGAAATTAAGAAAGCAAAGAATATTTCTTCATATTTAAATATTAAAAATAATAGTATTGATTTGGATAAAAACATTTTTAATAATATTTCTGATAATATTTTAAAAAAAATAGACGAGCCTTTAGGAGCCCCAACATTCATACCATTATATCAAGTTTCTAAGTTGGCTTCTAATAAAGTTAAATCAGTTTTATCCGGGGACGGGGGCGACGAAGTTTTCGGAGGCTATGAAATATTTAAATATTTAAAAATATTTAATTTATTTAAATTTTTTTTAAATAAAAAAACTTCCTCTTTGCTAGAGCTACTATTATATTTTTTACCTGTTTCTAAAAAAAATTTAAGCTTAGATTTTAAAATTCGAAGATATATAAGAGGTATTCAATTTTCTGAAATTTATAGAAATACTATGTTTCTCTCACCTATCTCCATTAATGAATTAGAAGAAATATTTAATGAGAAAATTAACATCAATGATTTTTTTTTAGATCTACAAATTTTTGATGAAGAAAACAAAAATTTAAATTATTTTGATAAAACTTTAATGTATTACATTCAGTATTATCTACCGGATCTTGTTTGTACAAGAGCAGATCGTGCTGGTATGCTGAATTCTCTCGAAATAAGATCCCCTTATCTTAATCCTAAAATATTAAATTTTGTTTTAAGCAGACCAAACAAAGAAAAAGCAGATATTTTTAAAACAAAAAAGTTATTACGCGATTTATTAAAAAGAAAATTGTCAAAAGCTCATGTAGATCCAACAAAGACCGGCTTTACTTTCCCAATTCAAAGTTGGTTAAACATTCAAGAAATAAATAATAACAAGTTACTAAATGTATCCAAGCTACAAGAGATGAAGCAAAAACATTTGAATGGTGAGACGGAATATAGAAATTTCTTTTATTCCTTAAAAGCATTTAATAATTCAACTAATAAAGCCTAGTATTATTTTTTTGTAATTTTTAAAGATTTTAAAAGTATTCCTAATTTTCGCGCATCAGGACTTGAAAATGTATCAAGAGGAGATTTAAGGTTATTAAATTTGAAAATAATAATATTTTCTTTGTCAATCTCATTATAGTCTAGATCAATATAAATATTTTTAATATTTCTATTTTTGTTAAGATTAATGCTATTCTTTAACTTATCATTAAAATAAATTTCTAAATTAAAATTTTTATTATTATTGCCTTTGAATGTTTCAATATTTAAAGTTAACTTGAGGTCGTTTTTATTTAAATTATCTAAACTAAATAGTAAAAAAGATAAATTACCTTCTGACCATACACCAGTATTTGAAAAATTATGACTCCAGCCAAATCCCAAGTATTTATTTTTTTCACTAAAATTTAGCTCATAATTCTTATTAATTTCAAAATTATTAAAGGTTATTTTTTCTAATTCTCTTAAATCATTAATACTCATTTTATGTTTTTTTCCAGGAAGGGCTAACCAGAAATCATCTCTAAGAAAAAAACCAGTATCAGTATTTTTTAAATAATATTTTATCTGCTTTAAATGACCTAAATTGTCGACGATATAAGCTGTATCAGCAGGCAACTTTTTTTCATAATATATTTTTTTAGCAAGCCCGTATCTTGCTAATGCAGCCTTAGATCTTGGCAGACTAGCGGATAGAACTATATCTGTTTTTTGTATACCATGAGTCCCTATAAAATAATCTAAAGATAAAAATATTGGACCATAATTATTAAAAAGATAAGTTGTTCTTAATTTTTCAAAATTTTTTGGTATTTCTTTCCATAAGCTCTCTGTAAGAATTTTTGGTTCGCCAATATGTTTTTTATATAAAAAATAGTTTTTTAATCCTGGCGAAAGGTCTAAAAATTGAATTAATAAAATTGTCAATAAAAAAAGGAAAGAAGTTTTTTATTTAAATTTTCATATAAATAAAACAAGCTAAAAATAATTATCAAATAATAAACTGGCCAAAAAAATCTTCCTGTAGCTCCGAATATACTTAGGGCACCCAAGATATAATTGGGTATAGGTATATTAAGAATTTCTTTTCCTCCAAAGTGAATTTTAGTTGTAATAGCCCAAGATGTTAATAAAATTACTATAAATAAAAAAAATATATTTTTTTTTAAAAAAAGATTAAAAAATTTTTTATTTTTTATTACTTCTGCAAAAAATATTAATATTATAAAAAATAATAAAATAATAATTCCTAATCCTAAATAATTAAATCCCTCCCCAGTTGTTCCTTCTATGTTTTTAAGGAAAAAGGACCAATTTAAATCATCCGTAGAATGCTGTGGATCAAAAATTCCAAGTATATCGAGTCCAAATACTCCATAACCTCTAGACACGGAACCCATAAATTCAGTTTCAAAATATCCAAAAATATACATGAATATTAAAACAGATATTATTGTAAAAGAATAATTTACGATTATCTTATTAATTTTTTTAGTACTTAAAAAAGTTTGTAATATAAAAAATCCATAAATTACAAATAACATTGCGGTAAAGTACAAATGCACCAATGTAGAAAGAATTAATAATATTGTCCAAAAATAGTTGGATTTATTTTTGTTTGCAAAAAAATAAATATAATATCCTAATAGTATTAACCATTGACCGGCAAGAGATAGATTGCCTCCCAATCTATAAAGAAAGATTGGAGACAAAATAAATAATAAGGAAGATAAAAAAGAATAAAAAAGATTATTTGTTTTTTTATAAATTATTAAAAAAGCTAAATATGATTGAAGAAAAAAACATAAAAAAATCCAAAAAGAAAAATATTGAAAATTTTCTGGTAAAAAGCTTTTAAATATTTTAAATAAAAAAGCGAACAAAGGAATAGAATCCGAAAAAACAATAGAAGTTGCAATATCCAAACCGTAATTTGGATTTTTTCCTAGTGGGAAATGCCAAATATCATTTTTAAAAAATATCCAGCCATTTTGGGAATTGCTTACATCTGCTATTTTATATAACCATTTAGTATTTTGAAAATTTAAATTTTCTAATCCAAGAAAGCATATAGTTAAAAAAATTGCCAGTAGAGCAAAAAAAATAGCTGAATATTTCTTATAAAATTCCATATAAATAGATCGGTTAACTTTAATATTTAAATCATATTTAATATTTTTTCCATTTATAAAATTATGCACTATTTAGAAATTTTGATTTGTATAATTTTGAATTACAAAGTATTAATTAATTAGAATGATATACGATAATGTAGTTATTGGAAGCAGTATTAGTGCCCTAGGTTGTATTTTAGGTTTGTTGAAATCAAAAAAAAAAATACTTTGTATAGATGGCTCAAGCTTAAATAATATTAAAGCAGACCAAAATACCAATGAAAAAATTATATATTGTAGTCAAAAACTACCATTAAAAAATTTTAAATTTAATAGAAAATCAAATTACAAGTTTGAACCTTTAGAAGTTTTAGAAAGTAAATCTTTTGGAGGGCTATCTAATGTTTGGGGAGCTAATTCTTTAAGATTTTTAAAAAATGATTTTGATGAATGGCCAATATCATACGATATTCTAAAAAATTATTATGAAAAATGCGAGGAACTTATGAAGGTAAGCCATTTTAACGATGATATATCAGAGGAGTTTAAAATTAATGGAAAAAAAATCGATGAAAGCAAATTAAATTTATATAGCAATTTTATTAAAGTTTTTTTTTCTAAAAAAAATTATAATAAAATTGATTTAATAGCAGGCTTTTCAAGAGTTGCACTCAATCCAAATGTTGATAGTTGTTCTGGATGTTTTTTTGGATGCAAACACGTTTTTAATACAAGAGATTATTTAAAAAAATTAATTCACAGCAAAGATATTGAATATAAAGAAAATTTAAATTTGAAAAAATTTTCATTAAAAGACAATTTAATAGAGTTAGAATTTGACAATTCAAGTAATGAAAAAATTTTCGCAAAAAAATTATATATTGGAGCCGGTTCAGTACAAACACCGAAAATTGTAATGAATTCTTTAGAAAAAAAGGCCGATCTAAATATAATTGAAAGTCAATATTATTTATTTCCCTGTTTTTATACGGGAAAAGATTTTGATACTGATTTAAATCACCATACGTTATCACAAGCACAAATAGTGTATAAAAATAATATAAAACATAAATTAGGAAACGTATGTTACGAGGTAAAATATGACCAGAAATTAATGAATTTAATTTTAAAAAAAAGATTCAGTATTTTTCATAAATTAATACCCAATTTTATAAAAAAGAGAATTTTTGTCATTACATGTCAAATTAATAGCAACAACTCAGTTTACACCGCCAAAATAAGAAAAGAAGATCAGAAATTTGAAATATTTGAAAATAAAAAAAATAGAAAAAAAATTAAAAAAGAAATTTCAGAACAAATGAGAGTATTGGGAAAAAATTTTAATTTTTTAAGCTTAAATATTTTCTCTAAATTAGGAAATTTCGGAAGAGGATATCACCTGGGTGCCAGTCTACCGATGCTGGACGAAAATAAAGTTAATGATAAAAATTTAAAAACAATTTATACAAAAAAAAATGGAGAAATGTCTCAATATAAAAACGTTTTTATAATTGATAGTAGTAATTTTAGCACTATTCCATCTGGGTCAGTGTCATTAACTGTGATGGCAAATGCACTTAGAATAGCCACAGAAAGTTTAAATGATTAGTCGTTTTCGTTTTAATATTTCGTGTTATGAAAGTTTTAAAAACTTTTTTAAATTATTTATATTTAAAAAAAATGAAATTTTTGAAAAAAAATTAAAAGTAGAAATCTCCAAAATCTATCAAGACTCGAATTTATTTTTTTTTGATCATGGAAGAACCGCTTTTTATGAAATTCTTAGCCAAATAAAACAAAAAACAAAAAAAAGAAAAGTACTTGTTAATTCTTTTACTTTGTTTGAAATTATAAATGTAATAATTTACTGTGGTTTTACTCCAGTATTTATTGATACCAAAAAAAAATCCTTTCAAACCGAGATCGATCTTGCAAAATTTAATAATGATTTAAGTGGTATAGCCGCTATATTAATTACACATTTGAATGGAGCTAACTTAAATATTATTAATTTAAAAAAACAAATAAATGAACACAACCAATCAAATGAAAAAATATATTTAATTGAAGACTGCGCCGTAGCTTTAGGAGCCAAGATCAACGAAAAAGATGTTGGCACATTTGGTGACTATAGTTTTCTAAGCTTCAATATAATGAAAAATTTAACTAGTTATACTGGTGGTGCCCTTATAGATTGTAAAAAGGAAATTATAAGTTTGAGTAGGCAACATTATAAAATACCTAATAAAATGGAGATTTTAAAAAAAATTCTTTTTATTTTTACTATACAATTACTTAATACAAGAATTTTATTTCCATTTTTTTTTATAATAATTAAATATGCACATAAGTATTCTGTTAATTTTTTTTTAAAAAAGTATAGAACGGATTTTGTAGTCACAAAAGAAATAAAATTTCCAGATAAATTTTCTTATTTTATGCACCCATTCCAAAAAAAATTATTATTGATCCAATTTAATGATTTTAAAAAAAAACAACTCTCCAGAATATGTAAATCCGAATATTATTTTACACATTTAAAAAAAATTAAAAATTTTTATTTTCCCCAGAATGAATTTAACGAAAAAAATATATTTTTAGACTTTCCAATAATTTGTGATACTTTGCCTACCAAAGAAAAATTATTTAATTACTTAATTGAAAAAAAAGTCGATATTAAAAGTTATTATTATAAAAATTGTGCAGAAGAAAGTGTTTATATTCCAAACAATAATTTATGCTCAAATTCATCAGAAATAGCAAAAAATATTTTAATGCTTCCCGTCCATGAAGGTATAAATGAAATACATCAAAATAAAATTATCAGCGAGGTAGAGAATTTTTTTAAAGATTTTTACTAAACTCAAATATATTATTAATAAACGAAGATAAAAGATAGGCTGAAAAGTAAATATACAAAAAAAATATATTCTTATAATTTTTTAAAAATTTATCCGAAATTTTTGACTGTAGCAAAAGAAAAAAGATGATTAAAAACGTTGGTTCAAAATATTTTTGAAATATAACAGAAGAGCTATATCCAAATAATATTAATAAAATCATTAATAAATTATTCAAGCTCTCCCTAGCTAAATAAGCCAAGAGAACGAAACCAAGCATCGAGGATGTAAAAAAGAGCAATTTATTATTTAAAAGTAGCAGGGATAATTTAAGCAGAAATCCACCACCCATACTATAATTATAATTAAAAGAACTTGAAAAAAAATAAACTAGAATTGAAAATATAAATATAGAAATTATAAAAAATTTAATATCTTTTTTAAACACTTTTAAATCATCAATTAATAGAGAAAGAAAGATTGGAAATAAATAAAAAAACATTATTGATGAATTAACCAAGAGATAATTTTGAAATTTAGGAGTAAATTTAATGTTAGAAAAGGTAACAAAATGTTCGTTAACAAACCATAGGCCATGCAAGGATAGAATAAAAACTAATATAGATAATTTTAAAAAATCTTTAAATTTTAACTTTTGTAAATAAACAATCATAAAGTATAAAAAAAACAAAACATAATCTGCCCTAGTGTATACAGCTAATGTCATGAATAAAATTTGTAAAATTAAGTTTATATCTAATTGATTACTATTTAATTTAGACCACTTTAAAAAGAAAAAAATAGATATTAAAAAAAAAATTACTGCAGTCATCTGAAAATTAGCCCAAATGGAGGTATATCTAAAAACTGGCAAAATAAACAAAATTGATGCAAAGATTAACAATAAATTATTATTTTTATCGTTAAATCTAGTTTTTAAATTTAAATAAAAAATGAGTGGTACAAAAAGAGATATTAAACAGTATAAAAACCTAACAGCTTTTTCATCATTTAATAAAAAATTAAATATTGATAAAATTATAGTATGAAAGGGAAGATGTGCTTCTTGCCAGTTGACATAGGTATAAAAAAAATTTTCACTTAACGCTAAAGTAAATTTCCATACAAAGTGATAAAAATCATGCGCGGCCCCACCAGTTGAAACGTCTTCTTGTAAATAAAAGCCCAACATTAAACTTAATGAAAGTATTAAAAAAATTAATTTTCCTAACCAATTTATTTTTTTTAAATCTTCCATTTTTTTAATTTAGGAAAGTTTTTCCATTTCAGAAATTTCTATTTCACGATTCATAATATGTTTACCATTTGAGTCCACAACAGATAGTTTATTAACTGATTTTCTTATCACTGCATTTGGTAACACTACAGCTCCGTAGCCTATCTCTACCCCAGGTAATATTGATGAATTTAATCCAATAAAAGCTTCATCATTAATTGTGATAGGACCATATTTTAAATTTTTTTGAGACAGAGGTACCATTGGTCCAGACATTCTTTTATTTTTTCCAATTGACTCTGATGAACTATGTATTTTTGAATTTGCAGCAACACCAACATAATTTCCAATTTCTACAGGAGAGTTTAAGCCAGCGTGAATAACACAAAAACTTGAAATGTGTGTTTTCTTACCAATTTTTATAGAACTTACGGCATTTAATAAACAATATTTATCTATATAGCAAAAATCATCTAGAACAATATTTTTGTGGCCAGAAAAAAAAACTCCTGCATCAATTAAAACATTTTTTCCAACTTTTTTAAGTCTTATTTTATAATATATTTGTCTAGCTTTAAAACCCAACGCACCTGGTAAATTTCTCAAAATATATTCAATTAAATCATAAGGGATTTGGGAAATAACAAAAAAATAATCTAAAAATGAAAGTTTTTTTTGGTCGATAAACTTATGGAAAAGTTCATATTCTTTTGAGTTTTTCATTATATTAATATTATTTTAATTTACTTCACTATTATTTTTAAACTTTAATTTAGATATATACAACACAGTTTAATTTAAATTCAATATTTTGATAAAAATTTTAGCCTAAAAACATTTATTAGAGTTCTAAAAAGTTCTATTTTGGGTATTTTTGAATAACCTTTCAACCTACCTTTAAAGGATATGGGTATTTCTTTGATATTAATTCCTTTTTTGTGAATTTGATAAACAGTTTCCATTGCAAAGCTATATCCTTTAGATGAAATATTTTTCAGATGAAAGTTATTCAATTTTTTTAAATTAAATCCTCTATAAAAAGTTGTAAATTCATCACAATTTATTTTAAAAGTAAGTTTAATAAACTTATTTCCAAAATAACTTAAAAATAATCTCCACCCAGTCATCCCACATTCTCCTCCAGACATGTACCTTGATCCAATTACAAAAGCATTTGTTTTCAACTCATTTATAAATTGGGGTATTATTTTGGGATCATGTGATAGATCTGCATCTAGCGTAATTAGATATTCATACCCATTTTTATAGGCAAACTCGTAAGCTACTTTATGAGCAGTATCTAGTCCTTCTTTTTTATCTCTTATAATTAAATGAATATTATTTTTATTTTCTGAATAATCTTTAATTATCTTCCAAGTTTCGTCAGGTGAATTATCATCAACAATTAAAATATCAAGATTTATATTTAGTTTTTCGACAGAATTAAGAAAATCAACAATGTTTTCAGCTTCGTTGTAAGTAGCTGTAAAAATAAGTATTTTATTTTCCAAAGTTTTTTTCTACAAATTTTATTTAACTTGATAAATTAAATACTAATCCAATTAGGGCTATAAAAAATACGCCCCCAAATATTGCTGCTAAAGTTATTCCTAATACCAACTTATCTTTTTTTGTCATTTTGTGATCGTCACTCATAACCTTAATTACCTTGCTTTTGTAATGTATAATTCAACTTATCAGTATTTTGCTGAAAGCCAAAGCGTAAAAATCATTTAATGAAGTTAAGTTATAAGCATTGAAAAAGATTCCAAAGCTGTTTAAATTGAATTAATATGGAATTGAAAGTTAAAACTGACATACAGTCTTTAAAAAAAGAGGGAATTCCTATTGTAATAGTAGGAGCCGTGCAAGAGTCCGAGGCAGTTGCAAATGCATGTAAAGAAATTGGTATTAAAGTTTCTGCAGTTTGTGATAGCGAACCTAGAAACACAGAAGATACTTTACGTGGTCTGGAAATTATTCATTCTCCAACTTTACCCAAAAAATTTCCCAAAGCGCGCTTTATAATTGGATGTCAACACGTGCAGGACGTTGTCGAACAGTTAACCGGATATGGTTATGACGAATTTTATTCTCCGTTAGGATTAATCGAGAATTATGATATTAGTAAATTTGAACATTCAGTATCAAACTCATACATGGAAAAACGACTTGCTGTTTGTAAAAAAACTCATAGAGCGTATTTTAATGAAGAAAAAACATATATGAGGAGCATTGATGTAATGGTAACTACAAAATGCTCTTTGAAATGTAATAATTGCTCAAATTTAATGCAGTATTATACTAATCCTGAACACACGGATCATAAAAAAATTTTAGATGCTTTAAAAATAATTGATGAAAATGTTGATGAAATTTCTGAATTTAGACTTATAGGTGGCGAACCTCT
This sequence comes from uncultured Pelagibacteraceae bacterium, assembly GCA_902589795.1. GTDB lineage: Bacteria > Pseudomonadota > Alphaproteobacteria > Pelagibacterales > Pelagibacteraceae > AG-414-E02. The sequence goes on from CACIUJ010000015.1 coordinate 19,557, forward strand.
AATGAATAAGGGTTGGGCGGATATAGTAAATGGAATTAGCAAAAAACATCCAGATGGACAAATTTTTATTTATACAAATGGAACTATAGCTCCTAAAGAGGAACAAATAAAATCTTTTAATAGCAATAATGTAAATTTTATAATTACTGATTATGGAAAACTTTCTCGTAATGTTGATAAAATGACAGACCTTTTAATAAAATATAATATTAGTTATGATAGGTCACCAGCCGAAGACTGGGTTGATTGTAGTACAATAACACACCACAAGCGTAGTGTTAAAGATAACGAAGAAGTTTTTAAACAGTGTTGTGTTAAATATGTATACACACTTTTAGAAGGCAGGCTTTATAGATGTCCCTTTATAGCAAACGCAGCGAACTTAAATGCAATACCTGATAACCCAGCCAATTATGTAGATCTATTTTCTGGAAAAGATAATGTAAAGCAGCAGATAAAAAGACTAGTTAAGGTAGCAAAATTTTTTCCTGGCTGTGATTTTTGTTTAGGAAGACCATATGATCCTACTAGTAATTTGGGTTATGACGGGAAAGGAATGATTCCAGCCGGACAACAGGTCTCTAAGCCTATACCTTATAAAATGTATAAATAATTTTATAGATCAATATATGTCAGAGCAGTTATGTGTAAGCGTTATTGTTCCTTTTTATAACGCTGAACTTCATATTAAAAAGTGTCTTGATGTACTTTTAAACCAAGATTTTAAGGAACCCTTTGAAATAATAATGATCGATGATTCTTCCACGGATAATAGTAAAAAAATTTTGAAAGATTATGAAAATGAGAGAATTAGTTTGTATTCTTTAAAAAAAAATTCTGGTCCTGCTGCAGCAAGAAATCTTGGTTTAAAAATGGCTAAAGGCCAGTA
>CACIUJ010000016.1 GCA_902589795.1 uncultured Pelagibacteraceae bacterium
AAGGAATAAAGGAAGTTAGTAAAAGCAGAAAAATAATATGTGTTTTTCAACCACATAGATATTCTAGAGTTAAATCATTAAAGAAAGAATTTGCCTCAGCATTCAAGTTATGTAATGAATTAGTGCTCTGCCCAGTATACGCTGCAGGTGAAAAAGTTAAGTTTAATTTTAATCAGGAAAATTTTTCAAATATAATTGCACACAACTCAAAAGTTCAAGTTGTAAATATTAAAAATGAAATTGACTTAAAAAATTACATCAAAAAAAACTTATTTCATGACGAGATTATTATTTGTATGGGTGCTGGAAGCATTTCTAATTGGATAAGAAATATTGCCAAAGCAATTAAATGAAACTAAATAGTTTAATCAAAAACATAAAGAGTAAATTTTCAGATCAAGTTTTTTTTGATGAAAATTTATCAAATTATTCATGGTTTAATTTAGGTGGTCCAGCAAAAATTATATTCAAACCAAAAAACTTGCATGAGTTGTCATTTTTTTTACAAGAGATTAAAGGATTTAAAAAAATTAAAGTATTGGGGGTCGGCTCAAATACATTAATTAGAGATGGAGGGTATAATGGAATTATAATAAAATTTGGAAAATCATTCTCACATCTTTCCATGTTAAATGAAAATACTATTGTAGCAGGAGCTTCTGTATTAGATAAAAGTGTTTCAAATTTTGCATTAGAAAATTTTGTAACAGGACTAGAATTTTTATCATGTATTCCTGGAAGCATAGGTGGAGCGATTAGGATGAACTCTGGTTGTTATGGTGAAGATATTTCTAAAATTTTAGTTTCTGTTCAAGCTATAGATTTTGATGGAAAAATTAAAGTAATTAGGAAAGAGGATATAAATTTTTTTTACAGAGGTTGCAATCTAAGCGACAATTTAATTTTTGTAAGTGCTACATTTAAAGGAAGAAAAAATAAAAAAGCAGAAATAGAAAAAAAGATGAAAGATCTAATAGAAAAAAAAAAGAAAGATCAACCTTCGCAAATAAAAACTTGTGGTAGTACTTTTAAAAATCCTAACGAACAAAAAGCATGGAAACTAATCAAAGATTCTGGATGTGCCGGAATGATAGTTGGGGATGCTTATATTTCTAAAAAACATTGTAATTTTTTTGTTAACAAGGGAAATGCAAAATCTGAACATTTGGAAGATTTAATTAATAGAGTTAGAAATAAAGTTTTAGAAAAAACAGGCATAAGTCTTGAGCTAGAAATAAAAATAATTGGAGAAAAAATTTGAAAAATTTAGTTGTAGTTCTTATGGGAGGGTTGTCAGGTGAAAGAGCAGTAAGTAAAATAACGGGAAAAGCTTGTTCAAATGCATTAAAAAAAAAAGGTTTTTCAATTATACAATTGGATGCCAAGGGAAATTTTGTAGAAAAGTTAAAAAAATTAAAGCCCAAAATAGTTTTCAATGCTTTGCACGGCAGATACGGAGAAGATGGTTTTGTTCAAACTATATTAGAAGAACTTAGAATTCCCTACACGCACTCAGGAGTTTTTGCTTCCAGCTTAGCTATGGATAAAGAGCTTTCTCGAATAATTTTTAATAAAAATAATTTAAAAACACCAAAATACTTGCTTTTGTACAAAAATATAAAAAAAAATATAAATAACGAAATAAGAAAAAAAAAAATTACATTTCCTATTGTAATAAAGCCAGTTAATGAAGGATCTAGCTTGGGTGTTTATATTTGTAAGAATAAAAATCAATTTATAATTAATTATAAAAAATTAATAAAAGAATATGAAAAAATAATTGTAGAAGAGTACATTCCAGGCAAAGAAATACAAGTGGCTGTAATGGGAAATAAAGCTCTTGGGGCAATAGAACTTATTCCAAAAAGAAAATTTTATGATTATAAAGCAAAGTATTCTAGCAAAGCTAAAACAAAACATATAATGCCAGCATCTATCCCACCTTATAAGTATGCAGAAGTTCTTAATATAGCCAAAAAAGCTCATAAAATTCTTGGGTGCAGAGGAATTACCAGATCAGACTTTAGATTTAACAAAAATAAGTTTTATTTATTAGAAACAAATACACAACCAGGAATGACAAAACTTTCTCTAGTTCCAGAAATAGCTGAGCATTGTGGCATAAAATTTGAAGATTTAGTTGAGTGGATGGTTAAAGATGCTAGCAACAATAGATGAAAAAAATAAATAAAATAATAACATTGATATTATTATTAATTTTTCTTACGACCTACAATCCAAGTAAAATATTATTTTTTGAGGAAGAAAAGTTTTTTTTTTTTCAAATTGAAAACATAGAAGTTATTAATAATAAAAAGATAAAAAAAAATGAAGTAACAAGAAGATTAAAACATATTTATAGGCAAAACATATTGTTAGTTTCAATTAACGATATCAAAAAACCTTTAAAAAATTTAAATTTTTTAGATAAAATTGAAGTTAAAAAAAAATATCCAAATACTGTTCTAATAAAGATTTTTGAATCAAGGCCAGTTGGAATTATATTTAAAGATAATGAAAAATATATAATAGATAGTTCATCTAACCTTATGAACTATAGCGACAATTTAATTTATGATAATCTACCAAATGTATTTGGAAAAGATTCTGAAAAAGATTTTATCAATTTTTTTGATCAATTGAAAAATAATAATTTTCCAAAAAAAAAGATTAAAAATTATTATTATTTTCAAATAAATAGATGGGATATAGAAATGGAAAATAAACAATTAATAAAATTTCCAAGCACAAAAAGAGATTTAGCAATTCAACAATCTGTTGAGTTATTAAATCGTAAAGATTTTAATGATTATAAAGTAATTGATTTAAGGATACATGGTAAGATAGTAGTAGAATAATGATAAATAACGATCCGATAGGCATAATAGAATTAGGAAATGTAAAAATAAAATTTATCATTGTTAAAAATGATAAAGATAATATTTCAGAAATATTAGCTACATCAGCTACAAATACAGAAGGTATTCATAATGGTTCTATAACAAATTCTAAAAAAGCATCCGATGTGATTAGATCTTGTATAAGCAAAGCTGAAAAAAAAGCAGGCGTTTCAATTAAAAAGATAAATGTTGTTATTGAGCAACCAGAATTTCTATGTACCAAATTTTCAAAAAACAGAAAAATAAATGGTTCAAAAGTTCAAAAAGAAGACATTTCCTTTTTGCTTAGAGAGGGAAAAAAACAAGTCAATCTTAATGATGCAAGACAATCTATAATTCATATTTTTAATCATAATTACATAGTTGATGGAAAAACATTTATAGAAGAACCAATAAATATTTATGCAGATTATTTAAGTCATGAAATGACATTTGTGACTATGCCAAAAAATAATATAAAAAATATAAATCAAACTTTTATAGATTGTGATATTGAAGTTGAGAGATTTATATCGAGCATTTTTGCCTCAGCAATAGAATTATTAAATCAAGAAGATTTATTTAAAGGATCAATCCTAATAGATTTTGGCTTTGAAAAAACTAGCCTAGGTTTATTTAAAAATTTGGCTTTGGTAAATTCATTAACTCTACCCATTGGAGTAAATCATTTGGTTAAGGATGTTTCAAAAATATGTTCTTTAAGTTCAGAAGAGTCTAAAAATATAATTAAAAAATTTAACTTTTCTGTTTCTGATAATAATCATTTATTTAACGAAGAAAATAATTTAAAAAAAGATTTTTTTTCTTCTTCAAATTTTAGAAAAATAAGTAAATCATTAATATTAAATATTATTAAAACAAGAATAGATGAAATTTTAGAATTAATAAAAAAACAAATATTTTTATCTGGGTTTAGCTCAAATATTGTGCAAAATTTTTTCTTTATAGGTGGTGGCTCTCATCTTGTAAATATAGATAAATATTTTTCAAATTTTTTTCAAATTGAAATTAGAAAAATTGAAAAATATGGAAAAAATAATAATGAAGATAATTTAGCTGAAAATTTCTCTTCTTGTTTGGGGGCGTTTAAATTAATAAAAAATGGATGGGAAACCGAAGCTATACCTAAATCAATAGATGGATTTAGTCAAAAACAAGGGTTTCTTGGGAAAATTTTTAGTATAATAAAATAAAAGTGCTTTGTATTTTTTTGTAACATAAGTTGTCTTTCAAGAATTTTTTACCTTTTATATATCTTTATAAGAGATGTTTGATTTTTTTCAAAAAACTATAGCTGATTCCGTTCAACTTGAAGGTGTAGGTTTACACAATGGAATTAAAGTAAAATTAATTTTAAAACCATTAGAAGCTAACTCTGGAATCGTTTTTAAAAGAGCAGACGTTGATAGTAGCAAAAATTTAATTGAAGCAGATTATAAAAATGTCATTTCACCTATTCTTTGTACAAAAATAAAAAATTCTGAAGGAATTTCAGTTTCTACTATAGAACATTTATTAGCAGCTTTTTATGGCGAGGGTATTGATAATGTTTTGGTTGAAGTAGATGCGCCAGAACTACCAATTATGGATGGGTCAGCATTTGATTTTGTGGAAGCCATAAGATCAGTAGGTAGCGAGAAACAAGATGAAAAAAGAAAATTCATTAAAGTTTTAAAAAAGTTTGAAATGAAAGATGGTCCAAAACACATTTCTATAGAGCCAGCTTTAAATGATTTAATAATAGACTTTGAAGTTGTTTATAAAAACCCATTAATTAGAACGCGTAGAAAAGAATTTAAGCTAAGCAGTGGAGACCTCACGTCTATTTATAATTCTAGAACATTTTGTTTATATGAAGATATAGATCAAATTAAAAGCCAAGGATTAGCAAAAGGAGGATCATTAGATAATGCAATTGTTGTGCAAGGATACAAAATATTAAATGAAAGTGGCTTAAGACACAGAGATGAATTTGTTGATCATAAAATATTGGATTGCTTAGGAGATCTTATGCTTTTGCGTCACAGACTTTTTGGTCATATTAAAACCTCTCAAGGAGGTCATCAGCTTACTAATACTTTATTAAGAGAATTTTTTGCAAATAAATCAAACTGGGAATTCGATAGTTCTGAAAAAAATCAAAAAGAAGGCAAGTATTCAAGTCCAATAGCTGTTAATGGATAAATAAATCTTTACTAAGAAAATTGTAATAAGTAAATTTTTTGATAAAATAATACTTTAATCTAAAAATGTTTAAAAATTATTTAATCTTAATACTTGTTGTTATTTTATCATTTTCATGTACTGGAAATAAAAATAAACAAGAAATTGCTGTAGAAACAACAGACGAAGCAATCATGATATCCATGTATAAAGAAGCAGTAGAAGCTCTAAAAATTGGTGACGCTTACTTTGCAGCAAAGAAATTCAAGGAAGCAGAAGGTCTAGTTCCACAAAGTTCTTGGGCAGCCAAAGCAAGTCTTATGCATGCATATGCCCACTATTCAAGGAACGCTTATACAGATAGTGTTTTTAGTTTAGAGAGGCATATCAAAAACTATCCTGCTGATAAAAATGTACCCTATGCTCATTACTTAATAGCAATTTGTTTTTATGAACAAATTTTAGATGAGAAAAAAGATTTAGCACCCTTGTTAAAAGCCAAAGAAAAATTTGAATTTATTGTATCTTCTTACCCAGATACTGATTATTCAACAGATGCAAGATTTAAGTTAGATTTAATAATAGATCAGCTTGCTGCAAAAGAAATGTCGATAGCAAGATATTATATGAAAACGCAAAAATGGATTGCTGCGCTTAATAGATTAAAAACGGTCGTAAATAAATATGATAGAACAGTTTTTGTTGAAGAGGCCTTGCATAGGCTTGCAGAAGTTTATTATAGACTTGGGTTAATAGAAGAGGCGAAAAAATCAGCTTCAATTCTTGGATATAATTATGGGTCTGGAGCCTGGTATGAAAGAACTTATAAAGTTTTTAATAAAAAATATAAGCCATCAAAAGTTGGAGAAGAAAAAGAAATGGGGCTTATTAGAAGAAAAATAAAAGGTTTGTTTGAGTAAATAGTTCATGGAAAAAAAAAGGAATTGAAAAAATTTATATTAAAAAAATTAACGATCTAAGAGAACATGACGAAGCTTACTTTAAGCATGATTCTCCAATCATCTCAGATCAGGAATATGATTATATTAAAAAAGAAATCATAGATCTTGAAAAAAAATATAACTATTTAAAAAATAAAAATTCACCAAGTCAAAAAGTAGGTTATGAACCTTCAAGTAAATTTAAAAAAGTTGAACATGACATTCCCATGTTATCTTTGGCAAATGCTTTTTCAAAAGAAAATATAGAGGATTTTTTAAAAAAGGTTAAAAATTTTTTAAATATAAACGACTCCCAAGAAATAGTTTTTTCAGCTGAACCAAAAATTGATGGAATTTCAGCATCACTTAAATACATAGATGGAATTTTTACCCTTGGTTTATCACGTGGTGATGGGAAGACCGGGGAAGATATAACTAATAATCTTAAAACAATTAAAGATATACCAAAAAAAATTACAAAACCGAATTTTCCAAAAATTTTAGATGTTAGAGGTGAAGTTTATATTTCCAAATCTGATTTTAAAAAAATTGCAAAACAATTTGCAAACCCAAGAAATGCAGCAGGAGGTTCACTAAGACAAAAAAATCCAAATGAAACAAAAAAAATACCTTTGAAATTTGTTGCTTATGGATTTGGTATGGTTGAGCCAAAGAATTTTGATAAACAATCCCAGTATTTAAAATTATTGAAAACATGGGGTTTTAATACAAATTCTCTTAACAAGCTTGTAAGTTCAATTGAAGAAATAGAAAAAAATTACAAAAATATAGAAACTCAAAGATCAAACATAGATTATGATTTGGATGGTTTGGTTTACAAAATAGATAATTTAAAATTACAAAATAGACTTGGTTTTGTCTCAAATTCACCAAGATGGGCAATTGCACATAAGTTTTCTTCTGAAAAGGGATTTTCAATAATTAAAAATATTGAAATTCAAATTGGAAGAACAGGAGCACTTACTCCAGTTGCCAAAATAGAACCAATTAATATAGGAGGAGTTGTGGTATCAAACGCAACACTACACAATGAAGATGAAATAAATAGAAAAGATATTAGAATAGGCGATACTGTATGCATTCAAAGAGCAGGGGATGTTATTCCTCAAGTTTTGTATGTAGACAAAGAAAAAAGAAATAAAAATATTCAAAAGTTTAAATTTCCAAATAAATGTCCATCCTGTGGATCAAAAACAATAAAAGAATTTAATTTTAGTACAAAAAAAAAAGATGCCGTAACCAGATGCCCGGATACAAAATTTAACTGTAAAGAAATATTGAGAGAAAAACTAAAGCATTTTGTATCAAAAGAAGCGATGAATATTGATGGATTCGGAAAAAAAATAATTCAAAATTTTTGGGATTTAAATTTGATAAGATATCCAGTAGATATATTTAATTTAAATTTTAAAAAAATTTCTACCCTTGATGGTTGGGGAGAGTTATCTGCTTCAAATTTAGAAAAAGCTATTAAGAAATCACAAAAAATATCACTAGACAAATTAATTTTTTCGATAGGAATTAGACATATTGGTCAGGAAAATGCAAAAACTTTAGCAAAATATTTTGTAAATATAAATAAATTTAAAGAACTTTTTATTGAAGAAAAAAGAAAAAAAATTCTAAATTATCTTATAGAATTAGACGGTATTGGAGAAACTCAAATTAATTCTTTACAAACTTTTTTTTCTAATTCTGCCAATTTAAATACAGTTTCTAACTTAATTAAAAGATTAAATGTAAGTAGTTTTAAAACTAGTAAATCTGGAATTTTTTATGGAAAAACTATTATGTTCACTGGAGGACTAAGTAAAATGAGTAGAGCAGAAGCCAAGGCTTTAGTTGAAAAAGAGGGAGGAAAAATTTTAGGCACAACAAGCAAAAAATTAGACTACTTGGTTGTCGGCGATTCTAAGCCAACCACTAAAAAAGTTGATAAAGCAAAACAACTGAATATTAAAATTCTTGATGAAAATAGTTGGTATGGCTTGTTAAATAGGTGAACAAGCTTCAATTAAATTAGTTTTTTCTTTAATATTCATAAATTTATATAAATTGTTTTTTACTTTAGCATGATATCTGTTTAACCAGCTAATTTCTTTTTTATTAAGCATTTTTTTTTTTATTAATTTTTTTTCTATCGGTGCCATAGTTAATTCTTCAAATTTATTTTTTTTAATATAAACTAAATTTTCAATTCTTATACCGAAAGATCCCTCTTTATAATATCCAGGCTCATTAGAAATAATCATGCCTGGTTTTAATTTAAAGTTGTTATTTTTTGATAAAGCCTGAGGACCTTCATGTACATTTAAAAAATATCCAACACCATGACCAGTTCCGTGCGGGTAATCTAGTTTTGTTTTTTTTAAAAATTTTCTTGCATCTCGATCAATATCTGATCCCTTAGAATTTTTTCTAATTTTATAGTCCGAAACCGCAATGTGGCCCTTTAAGACACGAGTATAAATTTCTTTTATAAAGTTTGAATTGTTGTCTAGGGAAATAGTTCTTGTTACATCAGTAGTGCCGTACGAATATTGTCCTCCTGAGTCTACTAAGTAAAGATCACCTTTCTTTAAGGTTCTATTTGTCTCGTTGGATGCTTTATAATGAATAATAGCACTATTCTCTCCTGTTCCTGAAATTGTACTGAAACTAGGAAATTTGTATGTTTTGTTCATTTTTCTAAATCTTTCCAATTTTCTTTGAGCAGATATTTCAGTAATTTTTTTCTTTTTAAAATTTTTCTTAACCCAAAATAAAAATTTTGTTAAAGCGACACCATCAATCATATGACTTTTCCTCATATTTTTTATTTCTGTGGGATTTTTAACAGATTTAAGAAAATAAATTGGATCTATTTTTTCTATAACTATATTCTTTTTTTTAAGTAAATTTTTATGGTAAATTGAGCAGGATAAACTATCTAACCAAATAGTATTTTTATTTAAATCTTTTAATTCTTTTTCAATTTTATTTTCATCATAAAATTTTATTTTTCTAAATTTTTTTTTTATTTTGTGTATTTTTTTTAAATTAGAAAAAAAATTTGTATTTCCCTTGCTGCTTATTAATAATCTTGCATTAGGTATCGGGGAGAACGCCGAATCGTAACCTCTAATATTTAAAATCCAAGCGACATTTTCTGGTGCAGTTACTAACAAATAGTTTATTTTATTTTTTGAAAGAACATTTTTAATTTTTAAAATTTTCTCTTGTGAGCTTTGTCCAGCGTCTCTTTTTGAAATAGAAAAAAATGGTTTAATAATACCTTTTGGTTTTTTAGACCAAATAATATCTATTAAATTTACATTTATAGGTTTAAGAATAATATTTTTAAAATTAAAAAGAAAGTTTAATTGTTTTTGATTGTGCAACTTTGGATCAAAACCAATTTTGATCTTTTTTTTTCTATTTAATACATCTTTAGGAAATTTTTGAGGTATCGTAATAATTTTAAATTCTTTTCCTGACTGTATTCGTGCTTGTATTGTATATCTGCCATCAACAAATAAATAATTTTTATTTTTTAGAATTATTGCAAATCCAGCAGAACCAGAAAAATTTGAAATAAATTTTAATCTATCGACAGATTTATTTACGTATTCGTTAAAATATTCATCATTTTTTGGAACCAAATAACCATCTAATTTATGAATTTTAATAATTTTTTTTAATTTTTTTAATTTGTTCATTTAATTCTTTTAATTTTTTTTTGCAATCTTAACCATCCTGGACTTTTTACACCCTCATTATATTCAATATCTTGATTAAAGAAAAAATCCTCACTAGAATTTTCTAAAATTTCTTCTTTTTTAATATTTTTTTCAGGAAGTTCATTAATAAATCTTGAAGCTAACGAGTCAACCCAATCACCCCTATACATTCTGTTCATTACGAAAGATATAAAAGATTCTTTTTTTGCCCTTGTTATACCTACATAAGCAAGTCTTCTTTCCTCCTCTAAAGCAAGATCTCCTTTTTCTTCAAGTGATTTTTGGTGAGGAAACAAACCCTCTTCCCACCCTGGTAAAAAAACAACATCAAACTCCAATCCTTTTGCAGCGTGCATTGTCATTAGGTTTACTTTTTCACCTTCCCAATCTTGATCTATAGACGTGGCTAGTGCAACGTGTTCTAAAAAACCCTGCAAATTTTCAAAGTCATGCATACCTCTTATTAATTCTTTAAGATTTTCTATTCTTCCTTCACTTTCTAAATCTTTTTTTTCTTTTAACATTTTAGAATAACCCGATTCATCTAATATAATTTCCATTAGTTCATAGTGACGTTTTTTTTTCAAATCATTTCTCCACTTGCCAAACAAATTTAAAATTCCAATTAAACCTAATTTTGTTTTTGGTTTTATTTTATTTAATTGCAAAAGCTCAATTGCAGAATCTTCCAACGATTTTTGATTTTTTCTTCCCCAGTCATGTAATTGTTTTAAGGCGCTATCTCCTATAGCTCTTTTTGGTACATTAATAATTCTTTCAAAAGCTAAATCATCATTTTTCTGATTCACTATTCTTAAAAAAGCTATGCTATCTTTAATTTCAGCCCTTTCATAAAATTTTGTGCCACCAACTACACGATAACCCATTCCAATTTTTAAAAATCTTTCTTCAAATTCTCTAGTTTGGAAAATAGCTCTTACTAAAATGGAAATATTGTTTAATGAATATTTTTTTTTAAGCTTTTGTTCAATAATATCGCTAATTCCAACAGCTTCTTCTCTTCCATTTTTATAGCAAGTGAGCTTTACTAACTCTCCATCTTTACTTTCTGTCCAAAGATTTTTTCCAAGCCTATCTTTATTATTTGTAATTAAGCCTGAAGCAGCACTCAGTATATTTTGCGTCGATCTATAATTTTGTTCTAGTTTTATAGTTTTTGTATTTTTATAAGTTTTATTAAAATCTAAAAAATTTCTTATTTCTGCACCCCTCCAACTATAAATTGATTGATCATCATCACCTACACAACAAATATTATTATTTTTTTTTGCAAGCAAATTTAACCATTTGCTTTGTATATAATTAGAATCTTGATACTCATCTACAAGAATGTATTTAAAATTATTAAGGTACAATTCCAGTATATCATTATTATCTTCGAACATAGTAACACAAAGCAAAATTAAATCTCCAAAATCGCATGAGTTCAATATTTGAAGTCTTTTTTGATAATATTTGTATACGTTGAGTATTGCTTTTTTCAAAGGTACATTTTTTTTTATATTTACATGACTTGGAAGTAAGCCTTTATTTTTCCAATTATTTATAAAAGACAAAACAAACTGAGGAGATATTTTTTTAACATCTATGTTTTCAGCTTTACATATATTTTTAATTAAACGCAGCTGATCTTCTTGATCAATAATTGTAAATTTTGAATTTAATCCTACAGCCTCCGCATGTCTTCTAAGAATTTTAGCACTAACAGAATGAAATGTACCTAACCATGGCAAAGATGAAACTTTCTCTTTTAAAGAACTTGCAATTCTGTTCTGCATTTCTCTAGCAGCTTTATTGGTAAAAGTTACGCAAAGGATTTGATTTGGCCAAGCTTTTTTTTCCTTTATAATATGAACAACTCTCGTTGTTAAAACTTTAGTTTTTCCTGATCCGGCGCCAGCGACAATTAAACAAGGTCCATCGGGATTTATTACCGCCTCTTTTTGGTGTTTATTTAGATTGTTTAAGTAATTTTGGTTGATACTTTTCATTAAATTTATATTTTACGATTTGAATTAAAATAAATGAAATACATCAATTTTAAAAGATATAAGTTGTATGAAATTCTAAAAAATATCAATTTTAGAAGATATAATTTTTCAAAAATTTATAAATATATCAACAACAAGATATTAAGATTTTCAGGATTTTATAAATACCTAGATATTAAAAGGCTCAATTTTTCAAAGATAACTAGATATTTCAGTTTTAGGAAATACAACCTAACATTATTTCTTAAATTTTTTGATATAAAACAGTACGGTTTTTTTAAAATAGGTAAATATTTAAGTAATAAAAAATCTAAAATTATTCAATTATACATAGTTGGTATTATAATTTTTTCATCTATTGTTTATATTTGCATTCCTTATTTTTTCACATATGAAAAATTATATATAACTAATAAATTATGTAGTGATTTCAAATTTGAATGTAAAATTGAAGACAAGATCGGATACAGCGCAATACCTTTTCCTAAATTAAAAATAAAAAATCTTATAATATATGATTCAAATAAAAAAAATAAAATTTTAGCAAGAATAGAAAACACTTCAATTAACTTATCATTAAAAAATTTACTTTATAAAAAAAAAATACATTTAAATAATATAAAATTAAATAAAGTTAAAATTAATATAAATAACGATAAATTATTAACATACAAGAAACATTTTAGTAAAGACATAGGCTCAAAAAAAATAAAATTAACCGAGGGAATTATAGATTTTTTTGATAAACAGAAACATGTTACAACATTAAAAAAAATTAACTTTATTTATAAAAAAAAGGGTAAAGATGATTATTTTACTTTAAATGGAAAATTTTTGGGTGATAATCTTGATTTTGATTTTAAAAATAAAAGTAATAAAAAGAGTATTGTTTTAAAGCTAGAAAATATTAATCTCTTAACAAAAATAGATTTTTCAAATTCTGATCTAAATAAAAATATTATTAGTGGTAAAGCCCTTATTAAAAAAGATAAAAATAGAATAGCAGGTATATTTAAGTATAAGGACGATACAATAAATGTTGTAAATGCCAATTTAAGAAACAGTTTTATTGATGGAAAATTTCAAGGAACCATTAAGTTAAGTCCATTTTTTAACTTTAATTTAAATATGGATTTAAATACTTTAAATTTTAATTCATTGTATACTTCACTTATCAAATTAAACGACAATCAAAAAAAAAATTTATTTAGAGTGAATAGAAGAATTAATGGTTCAATTGATATTTCGACAGAAAAAGTTTTTTCAAAAAATACTTTAGTTAATTCCTTTGAATCAAAAATAAAATTTAATAATGGAAATATTTTAATAGATAAATTATTGATGAGTTTAGGAAAATTAGGAGCTGCAGATTTAACTGGTGTTATAAAAAATGATGTTAAATTTACTAACTTTAAATTTGAAAATAATATATTTATTGATAATTCTAAAAGATTTTATAGAAAATTTGGAGTTGTTAATAAAAAACAAGTTTCGGACAGCATGTTTATTTCTGGTAGTATTGATTTATCAAAATTTATTTTACATCTTTACGAAATAATAGGTGAAGAAAAATTTACCAATGAAGATATAGCTTATATTGAAAGTGAATTTAACAATATAGTTTTAAGTACTGGATATGAAAGTTTATTTGATTTTTCTAATATAAAAGAATTTGTTAAATTAGTTACTTCAGAAGGAGAATAAATTAATAAGGACTTATCATTTTTTTTGGATCTACGATTTTTGTATATTCCTTTTCTGTTATCAATCCAGAATTTATTGCCTCTTCTTTTAACGTTGTTCCATTTTTATAAGCTTTTTTTGCAATTTTTGCTGCGTTGTCATAACCTATTTTTGGTGAAAGAGCTGTTACTAACATTAAAGAGTTATCTAAAAATTGTTTAATTTTTTTTTTATCTGCTTTTAATCCTCTAATACAATATTTTGAAAAACTTTTTGATGCGTCGGCCATTAAGTGAATAGATTGTAATACATTATGAATAATTAATGGTTTAAATACATTTAATTCAAAATGTCCGTGAGATCCTGCCATTGTAATTCCATTATGATTTCCTATTACTTTTACACAAACCATTGTAACGGCTTCACACTGAGTTGGATTTACTTTTCCTGGCATAATAGATGAACCTGGTTCATTTACAGGAAGAATAAGCTCTCCATAACCAGCTCTTGGTCCAGAACCTAAAAATCTAATATCATTTGCTATTTTCATTAGACAAACAGCAGTTGTATTCATTGTTCCAGAAAAATTTACAATGGAATCGTGCGCAGCAAGTGCAGCAAATTTGTTTGGGGCAGGTTTAAAAGGAAGTTTTGTAATTTTTTTTATTTCATTGACTATTTTTTTATCAAAACCTTTTTTAGTATTTAACCCAGTACCTACCGCAGTTCCACCTTGTGCTAAAAAATATATTTCTTCAAGAGCATTTTCTATTCTTTTAATACATTTTTCTAGCTGTGAATTGTAACCCGAAAATTCTTGACCTAAACTAATTGGAGTTGCATCCTGTAAGTGAGTTCTTCCTACTTTAATTATTTTTTTAAATTGTTTGCTTTTTTTTTTTAACTCTGAACTTAGCAATTTAAGAGATGGTAACAATTTATCTTTTGCTCTTATAGCAATAGACATATGCATTGCTGTAGGAAATACATCATTTGTTGATTGAGATTTGTTAACATGGTCATTTGGATGAACGGGTTTTTTACTACCCAATTTACCACCGAGAATCTCAATAGCTCTGTTTGCTATAACTTCATTAACATTCATATTGGTTTGCGTTCCAGAACCAGTTTGCCAAACTTTAAGAGGAAAATGTTCATTAAGTTTTCCAGCAATAACCTCATCAGAAGCTTTTATAATTGCTTTGCTTATTTTTTTATCAAGTATATTGTTTTTTGCATTAACTAATGCAGCCGCTTTTTTTATTATAGCTATGGATTTAATTACAATTGGACGTACAAGAAAATCACCTATGTCAAAATATTTGTTAGATCTTTCGGTTGAAGCACCCCAATATTTATCATGCTGAACCTTTATATTTCCTAAACTGTCAGATTCATTTCTAAATTTCATATTTAAGGGTACGATTTGTAATATATAGGTTAGACTTTTTTAAGGCAAGATTTTATTTAATATTTTATATTATAAATAAGTTTATTAAATTAATTATGACAAACAAAGAAATACCAAGAGATCCATCAAAAGAAGAGATTAAATTTATTTTGGAGTTAATAGAAATAAACAAAATTTATGATGCAGAGAAAAATTTAAATAAAATTATTACAAAATATCCAAATTCAGCAATTTTATACAATATACTAGGAGGGATTTTAGTTAAAAAAAACAAATTAGAAGAAGCCATCCTTAATTGTGAAAAGTCAATAAAAATTAATCCAAATTATCCTGAGCCCTATAATAATTTAGGCATTGCTTTACAAAAATTAAACAAAACAGATGCTGCAATTGAAAATTATAAAAAATCAATAGAATTAAAGAAAAATTTTATTCAAGCCCATCATAATTTAGGAAGTGCATATATTTATCTTGATGAACCTCAAAATTCATTACAGCATTTTAATAAAGCCCTGGAATTAAATCCTTTATATGCAGAAGCTTATAATGGTTTGGGTGCTGCAAATGAAAAATTAGGAAAAAAAAAAGATGCTTTAAAATACTATAAAAAAGCAATTGAAATAAAACCGAAATACTCTGAGGCCTATTATAATTTAGGAACATTATTAAGCGCCCAATCTAATTATGATGAAGCGATTGTAAATTTAGAAAAAGCGATCAAGTTAAATAATAATTATGAAAAAGCTTATAATAATTTAGGTAATGTATTTAATATTTTAGGAATGTTTGAGGAAGCAAATAATGCGTATCAACAAGCTATTAAAATTAAACCCGATTATGCTAAAGCTTACAGCAATCTTCTATTCAATTTAATTTATAAACCAAGTTTTGATATAGATTATTACTTATCTGAGGCAAAAAAATTTAGGTTAAATTGTGGTATAAAACAAAAATCAAAAATTAACTATAAGTATGAAATTAACCCAAAAAAACTAAAAGTAGGTTTTGTCTCTGCTGATTTTGGGGATCATCCAGGAGGTTATTTTACATTAAATTTTTTAAAGGAATTAAAGAAAAAAAATTGTGATTTGATAGCTTACCCTACAGTGGATAGAAATGATGAGTTTTCAAATTATTTTAAAAATATTTTTTCAAAATGGGATTTAATTAAAAATAAAACAGACAAAGCTGCTGCAGAACAAATTATAGATGATGGCATTCATATTTTAATTGATGCTCAGGGACATTCAGCGAAAAATAGACTACCCATATTTATTTATAAACCGGCTCCCATACAAATTACTTGGCTGGGACAAGGCTCAACTGGGATACCAGAAATAGATTACTTCGTAGGAAACAATTATATTACACCAAGACAAGAAGAATCACATTATGTTGAAAAAATTTTAAGATTACCAAAAGCTTCACAGTGTTTTACTCCACCAGATTTTAATTTACAAACCGGAACATTGCCAGCAATTAAAAATAATTTTATTACATTTGGATGCATCAACAAATTATCTAAAATCAATGATGAAGTAATAGATCTATGGTCTAAAATTTTATTACTTATTCCAAAATCTAAACTCCTGTTAAAAAATAAAGTTTTAGATAATAAAACTGCTTTTAATAATATAGTGAAGAAGTTTGAAAAGAATAAAGTAAAAAAAGAGCAATTGATTTTAGAGGGAGAATCTAAAAATAGAAAAGAATTATTAATTACATATAATAAAATTGATATAGCTTTAGATCCATTTCCTTTTCAGGGAAACACAACAAGTATAGAGGCAATTTGGATGGGAGTCCCCGTGATTACACTTAAGGGTAATAGATATTTATTTCATTTTGGCGAAAGTATTAACTCAAATTTGAAAATGATAAATTGGGTTGCCAGTAGCAAAGATGATTATATTTTAAAGGCAAAAAATTTTTCTTCTAACTTAAAAAATCTTGAAAAAACTAGGTTAATTTTAAGAAAAATATTTTATCAATCACCTTTATTTGATGCTAAAAGCTTTTGTGAAGATTTTAATAACATGTTATGGAAGATTTGGAAAGATTTTGAAAGTAAACGATAAATTATCTTATTTTTTTAATTAAATAAATGTCCATAATATTAAACAAACCACAGCAATAATTATAATCAAAATTCTAACACCAGACATGTAGTTTTTAATTTCTTTAGATTCTGAAATTTTTTTTTTACCGCCTGAACCTAAATAAATTACTAAGTAGAAGGAGCTAAGGATAACAAAAATAATCAGTAGTATTTCAAATTTTTCAAACATATGTCTATATTTTTGGTTGTGGGGGTAGGATTTGAACCTACGACCTTCAGGTTATGAGCCTGACGCACGTACCTTTCTGCCCGTAAAATTATCATAACCTTCCAAATAATCTAGATAAATTTTTCAAATTTTTAGCTGCTGTCGTCACAGCGTCGTTATAGACAAGTTTAAAAAAAACTGTCAAAATTGTCGTCATGAAAAAACTTTTAGGAATATTGATATTAGGACTTTTAACTTGCAACATTAGTTTTGCCGATAACTTAAAAATTATTGATGGTGATACCATTATATTAAATGGTGAGAAGATACGCTTTTCAGGCATCGATACACCTGAATTAAAACAGACTTGTCTTAAAGACGATCAGGAAGTACCATGTGGTATGACTGCAAAGATGCTGCTAGTCAAAAAGATCGGCAACGTAACAATCGAGTGCATCAGTGAGGGAAAAGATACTTATAAAAGAACTTTAGCTGAATGCTTCGTGAACGGTGAAAGTTTATCAAAATTTCTAGTACGAAGCGGTTATGCCTTTGCATACCGAAAGTATTCAACAAAATTTATTGAAGATGAAGAGTTTGCAAAAGCAAACAAACTAGGGATGTGGGCGATGACGTTTCAATATCCGTGGGATTTTAGGAAGGCATCATAATAATATGCAATATTTCTTTGTTCCTATAATTGGTTTGATTATATTCATACTTATCTTGATGGCGGTCTGAAAAAATGAAAAAACTTTTAGGGATCTTGGTTCTGGGTTTGTTGTGGTGCAATGTTGGGTTTGCTGCAAATGAAGGTTCAGGCCCAATTAAATTTCCTCCAAAATTTGAAAAAAGATTTAAAGATTATCTAGGTCATGTAAAAAATAAAAAACAATACAAGTTTGTATTCGCATTCCATCCTGATGGAGCAAATGATTGGCAGGCAATTACAGGAGGATCTAATGCATACAAAATAGCAGAAAAAAAAGCTTTAAAGGCTTGTAAAAAAAAAGCTAAGAAAAAAGGTTGTAAAATTTTTGCTAGGGGAGGTCAAATAGTATGGAATTGGGACTCTATTCCAACTGTATATTATGCTTTGATAGAAACTGCCGGAGCTTTTGATTATATAAATTGGGAAGATGTATCAGTTCAAATTGGAGAAGGACCCGTTTCATTAAGCAAAGATACAGAAAAAAAATTTCAAGAGTACTTAACTATTTATGAAAATAATAAAAATGAAGATGGGTTCAGTATTTATTTTGCAATTTCCCCTGATGGAAAAAATTCAGGTGATATGGAATCATCTTCAGCACAAAAATCTCTAATTGAAGAAGTAAAAGCAATGGCCGTTGCAGAATGCATGACTAATAACAACAAAGAAAAATGTTATTTATACGCTATTAATGATGAAATAGTTTGGAGGAAAAAAGAACAAACACAAACTGATGATAACAATGATATTGTGCAACAAATAAAAGATTTAAAAGAATTGTATGATAGTGGTGTTTTAACAAAAGAAGAATTTGAAAAAGCCAAAAAGGAACTACTAAATTAATCAAAAAACTTTTAGGGATCTTGGTTAAGGAAAAATGAAACGAGTTACATTGCCGCCAAAAACTTTACCAGATGGAGTCACCAGAGCGTCAAAAATTAGTTTAATGGAAAATTTTGGTTGCGGGGGTAGGATTTGAACCTACGACCTTCAGGTTATGAGCCTGACGAGCTACCAGACTGCTCCACCCCGCGATCAATTCTATTGTCTGATTTTGATTATAACTTAACTTAAGCAAGAAAGGAAATTAGAAATAATTTCTCATTCTCTGAATTTTTTTCGCTCTTTTAATATTTTCTGATTTCTCTCTCTTTTTTCTTTCAGATGGCTTTTCGTAATTACTTTTTATTTTTAAAATTCTAAAGAAACCTTCTCTTTGAAGTTTTCTTTTTAGGACCCTTAGAGCTTGGTCTACATTATTGTCTTTAACTTCGATTTTAATAACTACCTCCCATTTAAAGATGACCTAACTAGCATTAATCAAAAAGATTGTCTAGTGAGATTAAAAAGGTTTTTTCGGCACCTTTTTTTCAAAGTTTTTTCTATATTTTTTAAGTTTATTTTCAATTTTTTTGTATCTTACAGATAAAATTGAAGTGGCAAGCAATGCAGCATTTATTGCACCAGCTTTTCCTATTGCCAAAGTTCCTACTGGTATTCCACTAGGCATTTGAACTGTTGATAGTAGACTGTCGAGACCTTTTAATTTACTTTCAGTTGGAACTCCTAGCACTGGTAAAGTAGTCAGTGAAGCCGTAACACCAGCCAAGTGAGCAGACATCCCGGCAGCAGCAATTATTACTTCCATTTTATTTTTTTCTGCTTCTTTAAGAAATTTATGTAATCGTTTTGGAGTTCTGTGTGCTGATATTACTCTTACATCATGTTTAATTCCAAATTGTTTTAAAGTATCACTACAATGTTCCATAGTATTTTTCCAATCAGATTTACTACCCATTATAATTCCAACAATTGGATTAGATTTTTTACTCATTTAGTAAATTAAGTTTTTATTTCTAACTTTTTATTTTTTGCCAATTCTTTTTTTTTTCTAGCTTCTCTTCTTTCAGCTTTAGCAGTTGCGTTTTGAATATCTATTTGTGAACAAAGATTTGAGACAACTGGATCTTTTGGAGCAAGATTTGAAGAATTCCAATAAGTTTTATTTCTAA
>CACIUJ010000017.1 GCA_902589795.1 uncultured Pelagibacteraceae bacterium
AATGCTGGTGGAGGTAATCAGTTAAGACAACCTTATTTAAAAAAATTTGTAAAAAATCTTAATTTAAAGAATTTTAAGGAAGTAGATCACATTCATTTTTTCGGATATTATATTGGTAATTATCCAAGTCTAAAGTTTTCTAAAATTAAAAAAATTTGTAAAATCTTAAATGAAATAAAGTTGTAGAATGCCAGAAAATAATAAAATAGATTGCTGCTTTTTAATACCTAATAATGCAAAAAAATCTTATCAGAAGTTGTCCGAAACATACTCTGCAATAGAACCTCCCACGTGGGCTTTACTATTGTCCCAGTCAGTTAGATCTGTCGGTTTTAAACCTTTTATAATAGATGCCAATGCAGAAAATCTAGACAACGAACAAATTTTAAAAAAAATTGAGAATCTTTCCCCAAGATTAATTTGTCTTGTAGTTTATGGACAAAATGTAAATGCTGGTACTACAAACATGAGTGGTGCGGTTAATATCTGTAATTTTTTAAAAAAGCAAAAAATTAAATCTCCAATTTCTTTTATAGGATCTCATGTCCAGGCCCTACCTGTGGAAACTTTAAAAACGGAAGGAAATATTGATTTTGTTTTTACAAACGAAGCTGTTTATGCTTTGAGAAATATCTTAAATCTTGAATTATTTAATCCCGAGTCATTAAGTAAAATAAGAGGTATAGCATACAGAAATAATGAAAAAGTAATTTTAAATCCGTCAGAAAAAGTTGTTCCCACAGATAAAATGGATATAGATCTTCCTGGATATGCCTGGGATTTATTACCATACAAAAAAAATCCTTTAGATTTATATAGAGCACCAATGTGGCATGCCGAATACGATTTTAATAAAAGAACGCCATATGCAAGTCTTCAAACTAGCCTAGGATGTATGTTTAAATGTAATTTTTGCATGATAAATTTAATAAATAGAAATGACTCTGATGAGATTGGAGTAGCTGCCAATTATAGCAATATGAGATTTTGGTCTCCAGACTTTATAATTAAGGAATTTGATAAATTAATATCCATGGGAGTTAAAACAATAAGAATTGTTGATGAAATGTTTTTACTAAATCCAAAATATTATGTTCCATTATGTGAAAAATTAGCAGAAAGAAACAAGGACGATACACTAAGAATTTGGAGCTATAGTAGAATTGATACAGTAAAAAGACCAGAAATTTTAAATTTAGTAAGAAGAGCGGGAATTAAGTGGTTAGCACTTGGCATTGAGAGTGGTGACAAAGCAATAAGACTAGAAGTATCAAAAGGTAAATTCGAAGATGTTGATGTAAAAAAAGTTATAAATAAAGTTCATGAAGCAGATATTAATGTAATGGCAAATTATATATATGGATTGCCCGGAGATACAAAAGAGACAATTGAAAAAACTTTTGAACTAAGCCTGGACCTTTGTACAACTGGCTGGAATACATATGCTGCTATGGCTTTACCAGGCAGCCAACTATACAAAGATGCCATAGATACCAAAAAGGAATTACCAAAGACTTATGAAGGTTATTCCTTCCACTCATATGAAACTTTGCCTTTACCAACAGAAACTTTGTCAGCAGCTGATGTAATTAAATATCGAGATGAAAATTTTATTAAATATCATAATCACAAACCCTTTTTAGAAAAAATTAATAAAAAATTTGGAGAAAAAGCAGCAAATAATATTGTTGAAATGACAAAAATAAAACTTAAAAGAAAAATATTAGGGGATCAAATATAAAGATCTTTAATTAATAATGTTGAAATTAAAAATAATTAAAAATTCTAGTTTTAAGGATAAAAGGGGTTTTTATTGGACAACATGGAAAAATGGAATTTTAAAAAAAATAAAATTTAATCATGATAAATTCTCAATCTCAAAAGAAAATGTCCTTAGAGGATTACATTGTGATTTTAAATCATGGAAGTTAGTAACCTGCGTCTATGGAAAAATTTTTCTTGTAGTAGTAGACATGAGAAAAAACACAAAAAAATATTTGAAACATAAAACATTTGTACTAACACATGAAAAGCCAACATTAATACTTATTCCGCCATATTATGCTAACGGTCACTTATGCTTATCAGAAAAATGTGTTTTTCATTATAAATGGTATTATAAAGGAAAATATATTGACGCAAATAACCAGATGAGCTTTAGGTGGAATGATCCAAAAATTAAAATTAAATGGCCTATAAAAAAACCTATCTTAAGCAAGAGAGATAAAAAATCAAAATTATTATAGATATGAAAAAAAAAATATTGATAACAGGTGGAGCAGGGTATATTGGCTCAAAATTAGTTACTAAATTAATAAATTTAGGACATGAAGTTACCGTTTTAGATGTACTTAAGTTTTCAAGTAAACCTCTAAATCATTTATTTGGAAAAAAAAATTTTCATTTTATTAAAGGTGATGTTAGACAAAAAAAAATAATTGAAAAATTAGTTAAAAAAAATGAATTTATTATTCCTCTAGCGGCATTAGTTGGTGCTCCTCTTTGTGAAAAAAATAAAAAAGAAGCTAATGAGGTTAATCTTTATTCAATTAATCACTTAATGAAAATTATCAAAAAAAAAAACAAAAAAGTTATATATCTAACCACTAACTCTGGATATGGAGTAGGTGCAAAAAATAAATATTGTGATGAAAAATCACCTCTAAATCCTATTTCACTATATGGTAGAACAAAAGTTCAGGCTGAAAAAATTGTCATGAATTATAAAAATTCGATTGGTTTTAGACTAGCCACTGTTTTTGGTTACTCTTATCGCATGAGAACAGACTTGCTTGTAAATAATTTTGTTTATAAATCTTTGCACGAAAAAAAACTAACTTTATTCGAACCTCATTTTAGAAGAAATTATATACATATAGACGATGTTGTAGATGCCATAATTTATTCGATTAAAAACTTTAATATTTTAAAATCTGAAGTTTATAATTTAGGCTTATCATCTGCCAATTTAACAAAATATATGCTTGCTAAAAAAATTCAGAAAAAATTAAAATTTCTTAAAATAAGAATTGTTCATAATAAAAAAGACCCTGATCAAAGAGACTATTATGTTAGTAATAAAAAAATTGAAAAAAAAGGATTTAAAGCTCAAGTTTTAATAGAGAATGGTATAGACGAGTTAATAAAAGTTTTTTCTTACAGTGATGAAAAAATTATAAATAATTATTAGAAACTTTCTCATCTATTTTTTTTACTTGACTATAAAAATTCTTTTTAGCATATTCAAAATAAAGCCCACTTTTTAATGCAGCCAATTTATCTGATTTTTTATCACCGATCATAAAACTTTTTTTCATATCTATATTCCACTTTTTTTTAAGTTTTTTAATCATTAAATTTCCAGGTTTTCTATAAAGTGATTTTTTTTTGTATTTTTTCACTACACCATCAGGATGATAAGGACAGTATTCAATATCACTTAAAATAATATTTTTTCTTTTTAGAAAAGATTTTAATTTACGATGCAATATAAACAAATCTTTAATTTTAAATTTACCCTTAGCAACACCTGCTTGATTAGTAACTACTAGCAATAAATATTTTTTATTTGACAAATACCTCAAGCCCTGAATTACAAATTTTCTAAATTTAAAATCAGTAAATTTATGCACATAGCCATAATCATAATTAATTGTTCCATCTCTATCTAGAAATACTGCTTTCTGTAATATTTTTTTTCTTTTTTTCATGAATTGAATCCTTTTTAATAATGCATTTTAAATTTTTGGTAAACTTGGTAAATACCTGGTTTTAAACTTTTTTGACAACATATTGGTACAGTCCATCCAAAACAGTAAATAATTATAGAAATTATAAATAAAAATTTAGTGATTCTAGTCTTTTTTATAGTTGTTGGTTTTTCTTTATAAATTAAAATTTCATTTTTAATTGAAAAAAAAGTAAAAATTATCGAGCTTAAGTATCCTATGTATAGATATCTTCCCCAATCAGCACCGAGGTAAAATACCGGAAGGGAAAAAAGTAACATAAATAATAAAATGATGATGGGGTTAATTTTAACATTATTTGCTAATTTTTTTTTAAAATTAATTTTGTTGTATAAAATAAACAAAGGTAGGAATCCTATTAGAAAACCAAAACCGTAAATTATATAGTAAGCAGGATATAGGGATGATGTTCCATAATTCCAATTTGCTTTTTGCGATTTATGACCATCTAAAATCAAACTTAAATCAGCTATTTTTCCTATTTTTTTACATTCTGGGCTTACATATTTTTCTACAGAATTGCATATTTCAATAGTATGTTTTTCGTTACCACTAAAGTGATAATTCAATGCTAAGACGCTTAAACAAACAAAAAGAATTGGTAAAAGATTTTTTAAAAGATCTTTTAAGTTTTTGAAATCATAAAAAAAGACAAAAGGCGCAATTAAAAAAATTAAGTAAAATATTAAAACTTCATAGGTTAAACCCAAGATTATAGAAATAAATATTATAATTATACTTGCTTGTTTTTTACTTATTTTTGGGATTAGTAAACATAAGTAAGATAAAAAGAATAAAAAAAAGATTTCTTTATGTCCGCTAGCCTTGCTGTTTAAAACAGGAAAAAAAAATGAAATTGGAGAAAAAATAATAAATAAATGTAATGCATTTATTTTCATACTTTTTATAATTTTGAAAAAATTTATATAAAAAAATATATAAAGAATTGTAACAAAAATAAAAACCATCCATCCAGGGTGTATACCTGTAAAATTGTATAACTGATAAAATAATTCCCCTGGGATTCCTCTTCTAACAAAACCGCCTTGATAGTTACTCAGCCACGGATCAAACTCATAAACTGAATTATTTTGAAAAAATCTATAAAAATTATTTATTATAATTAGCAGCGAAAATATAAGAAGAGATGATAATGTTAAATTTTTTTTAATAAAATCATTAATCATTATAAATTTGTTAAATATATTTATTCTTTATTTCCTTTTTCAGAATCCAAAATATTTTTTATGATATATCTTGGCCTACCTTGAGATTGTTCGTATATTCTAGCAACATAAATTCCAATAATACCAATAAAGGTTAAAATTATTCCTGAAAAAAAAGATATTGCTATTAAGACGCCACTAGATCCTGGAATAGCTAATCCTGTTAATTTTGCATAGAAAGCATATATAATTATAAGTAGTGAAAAAAAAATTGCAAATATTCCTAATATAATTCCTAAGTATAGCGGGGCAGTAGAAAAACTAGTAAGTCCTCGTGTCAATTGAGGCAGTGGTCCTGATAACAAGTTTTCAAATTTAGATTTTCCTGAAAAACGACTTTGTCTTACATATAAAACATAATCTTGCTTAAATCCGACCCAAACGGATAATCCTCTTATATATGGATTATATTCTTGGAGAGAATTTATATTTTCCAAAACTCTTTTGGACAATAGTTTAAAATCACCCGCATCAATTGCTAAAGGAATATCTGAAACAAAGTTAATTGCGCGATAAGCAATTTTTGTTAACAGCATTCTAAATTTGCTTTCACCTAAGCGTTTGGTTCTTTTGGTGTGGACTACATCAGCACCATTTTCAAATTTTTTTATTAATTCAGGTATAATTTCAGGAGGATCTTGTAAATCAGAATCCATATATATAGCTGCATCTCCTTTAGCATGCTTTAATCCAGCTAATACACAAGGTCCTGTTCCAAACCTTCTCGACATATTAATAATCTTTATCGGGTAAGATTTTTGCTTTTCTATTAAGAGTTTTTCTGAATTGTCATCAGAGTCATCATTTACAAAAATTAATTCGAAATTCCAATTTTGAAGTTTAGAAAGTGTTGATTTAACACGATCAATTAATTCGGGGATATTTTTTTCCTCATTACGAAAGGAGAAAATAATTGAAAGAAGTTTCATAAGGTAATTATATATGTTAAAAACATATAATACACGTACAAGTTTATTACAACAGATATATTAATAATGGCTAAAAAAAATTATTTTTTACAATTTTTTTTCATATTTTTAACTCTATTTTCATTATTTAAACTTTTTGATAATTCGATGAATCGCGATGCCTGGCAGTATGGCGAATGGTTAATTAATTATCAAAACGGTTTTATTAGAAGGGGACTTGTTGGAGAGATAATATTTCTATTTTCAAATATATTTAATAATAATATCCAAATTGCTTTTTTAATAGTTTTATCAGCTATATGCATTGTTTATTATTATATAAGTTACCAATTTATTAAATCAATTAAATTAAATTTTATTCATTATATAATTATATTTTCACCTCTTTTTTATTTTTTTTTTGTTGTAATTTCAAAGGTAGGAGTAAAAAAGGAAATTCTTCTATATGTTTTTTATATATTTTATCTTATTAATTTAACCAGTAAAAATTATAATTTATCTAAAAATTGGAAATATTTTTCTATATATTTTCTATTGTTATTTAATCATGAATTAGTATTTTTTTATTTACCGTATCTAATTTTACCTTTGCTTTTTCTTATTAATAAAAATAATTTAAGGTATTTTATAATACAAATATTTTTTTTATTACTATTATCATCTTTTATAATTTTAATACTTTATAACTATAAAGGTAACATTGATTATACTTTAGCAATTTGTGATAGTTTATCCATTTATGCACCTATGAAATGTAAATGGTGGGGTCCAATTTATGCTTTAAGTCACGATTTATTTATTAATATAAATGATGAGCCAAATTTATTCTTTTATTTGACAGCCGATTTTAAAACTAATTTCTTTTTTATTTTCTATATTCTTTATGGATTTATACCAATAATACTATGTATAATATTTTCCAAGGTAAATTTTCAAAGCTTTATAATAAATAAAAAAATATTTGTTTTTTTTTCTATATTTATATTTTTATTTAGTACACCTTTATACCATGTTGCAGAAGATTGGCCTCGATGGTTTTCAATACACTTTCATTTAATCTCTATTTTTATTTTTTATTTATATAAAAAAAATATAATTTATAGCAATTTCTCAGAATTTAATAAATTTAATCACCTTTTTTTGGGAAAAAATATAAAAAACATATTTTTAGCTATCCTCTTTTTTTACGCAACATCCTTACATCACCATCATTTCTTTTTTAAAGGAGTAAAATTGGAGTTTACTTACTCAAAAATCTTTAAAAAAATACAACATTTTTTTTAAATAGTTAAAACCTTTACCATATGATAAATAAAATAATGCTTTCTAGATCCAAATTCCTTATTTGTATATTATTGTTCTTTTTCTCATTGCTAAATTTCTCCTATGCTTCTAATTCGGCTGATGGTTTTAATGATTGG
This sequence comes from uncultured Pelagibacteraceae bacterium, assembly GCA_902589795.1. GTDB lineage: Bacteria > Pseudomonadota > Alphaproteobacteria > Pelagibacterales > Pelagibacteraceae > AG-414-E02. The sequence goes on from CACIUJ010000017.1 coordinate 7,326, forward strand.
TTAATTTCTTTTAAGAGCAGAGCTTTGAATGAAGGAATATCTCAAGGGACAATAGATAACGTTTTTAAAAATGTTAGATTCCTAAAACAAGTTATTAAGTATGACAGAAAACAGCCAGAATTTTTTGAGGACACCATTACATATGTTAGCAAAAGAGCAAGCAGCTCCAGAGTCAATCAAGCTAAAAATTTATTAAAAGAAAATAAAAGTTTATTTTTTAAAGTCGAGAATGAATTTAATGTTAACAAGGAACTTTTACTATCTTTATGGGGTATAGAAACAAATTTTGGCAAACACGTTGGTAAAATGGATATAGTTTCATCATTAGCCACACTGAGCTACGACAAGAGAAGAAGCGAATTTTTTTCAAAGCAATTAATTGTTTTGTTGAATTTAGTTGATAGGGAATTAATTGATCCAAGCACACTTTACGGTTCTTGGGCAGGAGCCTTTGGCAATTTTCAATTTATGCCTTCATCAATTGAAAGATATGCAATTGATTATGATAATAATAATAAAATTGAACTTAAAAATTCTCTAGAAGATTCCTTGGCTTCTGCAGCAAACTATATGTCAAAAATTGGCTGGAACATGAATGAACCTTGCTTTTATAGAGTAGATTTAAAAAAAGATGTTAATAAAAAATATATAAATTCTTCTGCTAGAAAAATAAAAAATAGACTAAAAGTATCCAAATGGAAAAAAAAAGGAGTTTTTATACTTGATGAGGAAAAATCTAAAATTGATTTAAAAGCTGCATTAGTCATGCCAGATGGAAAACCTGACACTCCAGCGTATTTAGTTTTTAGTAACTATGAAAAAATTTTAAAATGGAATAGATCGCTACGTTTTGCGGTTACTGTATGTACACTTTCAAATATGATTAAATTATGAAGTTACTAAAAATAATTCTAAATTTATCTCTTTTGTTTTTTTTGTATAATTGCGCTGATTATAAAGTTAAAAGGACTAAAATTGATAGACAACTATATTCTTCACAAGGTTTTGCTTTGATTTATAATCATGATTTTTTTGAGAATGGAATTATAAAAAGAAAAATAGATAATAATGATATTATAGCCAAACATTCCACCATGAAGAAAAATACAATGATTTCAATTTTGAATCCAGTTAATCAAAAGGAGATAACAATAAAAATTAATGAAAAAATAGAATATCCTAAAATATTTAATATTGTAATTAGCCAAAGGTTGGCGAACATTCTTGAACTAGATATATCAAATCCATATGTAGAAATTTTTGAAGTTAAAAAAAATGAAACTTTTGTTGCTAAAGAAGGTACTATGTTTGAAGAAGAGAAAAATGTTGCTGAAAAAGCTCCTGTTGAAGAAATTGAAATAGATGATTTAAGTGAAAACGAGTCTAATTCAGAAGGCAACAAAAACAAGAATATTAAAAAGAATTTTGTTTTGGTTGTAGGTGATTTTTATTACGAAGAATCAGCTCTTAATTTAAAAAATGAATTAATATTAAAAATTGAATTAAAGGATATTTCGATAAAAAAAGTTAAACAAAATCAATATCGTCTATTTGTTGGGCCTTTTAAAAATTTTAATACTTTAAAAGTTGCTTATATTAGTTTAAATAAAATAGGATTTGATGATTTAAATATAATTAGAGAATAATGATTAAATATTTACAATTTTTATTAACGTTTTTATTTTGTAGTATTTTTGCTCTTAAAGCAAACTCTCAAATTGAAATAGATGCTCGTTATGTAATTTTACAAGATCACCTATCTGGTGAAATTTTGTATGAAAAAGATGCTGATGAAAAGATTTACCCAGCATCTATGACAAAAATAATGACTGCTATTGTCACTTTCGATCTACTAAAAAAAGGAGAAACTTCTTTAGACGAAGAAATTGTAATTTCTGAAAAGGCTTGGAGAATGTCTCAAAGCGGATATTCTTCTATGTTTATAATGTTAAATGATAAAGTTACGGTAGAAGAACTTCTAAAGGGAATAATTATAGTATCTGGAAATGATGCATGTCTTGCTTTAGCGGAAGGTCTTTCTGGAACAGAAGAAGATTTTGTTAATTTAATGAACTTAAAAGCTGAAGAACTCGGATTAGAAAATACAAACTTTGGAAACTCTTCTGGTATTAACGATCCAAACAATTATTCTACTGTTAGAGATATATTAATAATGTCTAGATATATGATAGAGAACTACCCTGAATATTATACATATTTTAAAGAAACTACTTTTACATGGGATAGAACAGGAGGAGATCCTATTACACAAGGTAACAGAAACCCTTTGCTTTATAAAAAGATTGGGGCCGATGGAATTAAAACAGGTTTTCTTGAAGTTGAAAAATATTCTTTAGCAGCATCCATGCTATCAGGAGAGAGAAGATTAACTTCTGTTTCTAGTGGTTTCAAAACTAAAAACTCAAGATCGAGAGAATCTATAAGACTTTTAAACTGGGGTTTTAGAAAATTTGATACAGTAAAAGTTGCTATAAAAAATGAACCATTTGCAAATTTAAAAGTTTGGTTAGGCAAAAAAAATGAAGTTCAAGCAGTTATAAACAAAAATATTTATCTAACTGTACCCAAGAGAATGAAGAAAACAATAAAAGCAGCAATAGAATACAATGGTCCAATTGAAGCTCCAATTATGAAAGGTGATGTAATAGGGACGTTAAATGTATATTTAAATAATGAACTAACAGAAACAGTTGATCTTTTATCAAATGAAGAAGTAAAAAGATCAAATATTTTTTCAAGATTGCTTAGATCATTTAATTATCTGGTTTGGGGTGATGTATAAAAAAAAAAGCCTTTTTATAACATTTGAAGGTATTGAGGGCTCAGGAAAATCTTACCAATGTCAAAAATTATATAAAAAACTTAAAAAGAAAAAATTTCCAGTAATATTAACAAGAGAGCCAGGAGGTACTTTAGGTGCTGAAAAAATAAGAGATATTATCTTACAGGATTATTTCTATAAAAATAAAAAAAATCAATTTGGCAAGTATACTGACACTTTATTATATTTAGCCGCAAGAAATGAACATGTTGAAAATAAGATTAATCCATCCCTATCAAAAAAAAAGATAGTTTTATGTGATAGATTTATTGATTCTACTTTTGCATATCAAGTTTATGGAAAGGGTGTAAAGAAAGAATTTGTTGATTATATTCATAAACATATACTAGGAAAAGCCAAACCAAATATAACATTTCTATTGAAGGTAAAGTTGTCAAAAGCTATTAAACGAATAAAAAAGAGAAAAAAGAGAAATAGATATGATAAATTTTCAAAAGCATTTTACCAAAAAGTTCAAAATTATTTTATAAGAATTGCTAAGACAAAAAAGAAATACGTAATATTAGATAATACCAAAGATACCGACGAAACAGAAAAAATTATATATAACAAAGTAATTAAATATTTAAAATGAAAAAAAAAAGTACTAAATTAAACTTAACAGATCCAATCAACCAAAAGAATTTATTTGGTTATGATAATTATTTTAATTTATTTAGAGACCTCTACACAAATAATAAATTACCAAACTGTATATTATTAACAGGACAAAAAGGTATCGGAAAAGCAACTTTTGCTTATCACTTTATTAATTTTTTACTATCGAATAAATTAAAAAATGAGTACATATTGCATAAGTTTGAAATTACAGAAGATAGTAATACTTACAAACAAATTAAAACAGGAACTCATCCTAATTTTTTTTTAATAGATACAAATATTGGTGATAATGAAATTAAAATAGAGCAAACTAGAAATCTCCTAAAGTTTTTGAGTAAGTCTACATACAGAAGAGATTTAAAAATTGTTTTAATTGATAATTTTGAAAAGTTAAATTTAAACTCCAGTAATTCTATTTTAAAAGCCATTGAAGAACCAGGCGAAAATACCTTTTTTTTTATAATTCATGACAGCTCATACAAAATGTTAGAGACTATAAGATCAAGATGTATGAATTTTAAAGTTTATTTCAACAAAGATAAAAAAAATCAAATTCTTAAATCAATTCTCGAAACCCATGAAATAGATCAACAGTATATCAGTCTATTTGATGATTTGTTTTTTGATTCTCCTGGAAACATTTTAATAAAAATATTGATTTTAAATCAGTTTGAAAAATCTTCTGAATTAAATTCTATAGAAAATGTTAATTTTTTTTTAGAAACTTACTTAAATGAAGAAAATCCTATTTTATTAAACTTTGGATGTTTTTTTATACAAAAGTTTTATTATGAATTATGCTTAAAAAATTCTGCTAATTCTGGTATTTATTTTCAAAATTATTCTAAAATATTAAAACAAATTAATAATATGAAGAATTTCAACCTAAATGAAAAAAATGTTTTAACATCTATTAAAAAAACAATATCCAATGAAGCAAGATAATTTTTATATTACTACCCCAATTTACTACCCATCAGGACAGCCACATATGGGTCATGCTTATTCAAGTATTATAGCTGATGTTTTTGCTAGATTTAAAAGAAATGACAACTCTTCGGTTTTTTTTTTAACAGGAACTGATGAGCATGGTTTAAAAATACAAAAGTCTGCAGAAAAAAATAATTTAGAACCACAAATTTATTGTGACAAAATATCAAAAGTTTTTAATGATTTAACAAAGGTTTTAAATTTGTCAAATGATGATTTTATAAGAACTACTGAAAATAGACATCATTTAGCTGTAAAAGATTTATGGAAAAAATTGTTAGATTCTGGCGATATTTATTTATCAAAGTACAAGGGTTGGTACTCAGTCTCAGACGAAGCTTATTATAATCTTGATGAGGTTGTAGATAAAGATGGAAAAAAAATATCTACTTATTCTGGCTCCACGGTTGAGTGGGTTGAGGAAGATTCTTTTTTTTTTAAACTATCAGCCTGGCAAGATAAATTATTAGATTTTTATAATAAAAATGAAAAATTTATACTTCCAATCTCAAGAAGAAATGAGGTAATTAACTTTGTAAAGAGCGGTTTAAAAGATTTATCCGTCAGTAGAACCTCATTTACTTGGGGAATTAAAGTTCCCAATGATGACAAGCATGTAATATATGTATGGTTAGATGCATTAACAAATTATCTTAGTGCTCTTAATTATCCTAACGTTCAAGATAAATTATATAAAAATTTTTGGCCAGCTTCGCTCCACGTGATTGGAAAAGATATTTTAAGGTTCCATGCAATATATTGGCCGGCATTTTTAATGGCAGCTGATATTAAACCCCCAAACAGAGTCTTTAGTCATGGATGGATATTGTCGGGAGATGAGAAAATGTCAAAATCTAAAGGTAATATTTTAGATCCCATTGAAATAATAAATACTTACGGGGTTGATCAATTGCGTTATTATTTAATGAAAGAAGTTTCTCATGGATCTGATGGAAGTATTTCATTACAAAGTCTAAAAAATTGTATAAATAGTGATCTTGCTAATAATTATGGTAATTTATGTCAAAGAGTTTTTTCTTTTGTAAAAAATAACTGTCAAAATCAAATCACCAATACAAAAGCTTTATCCGAATCAGATACAAAATTGATAACTGATACCAAGTTATTGTTGAAAAATTTAAGAGAAAACATGAATAATCAAAACTTAAACGATTATATTAAATCAGTAATAAATATAAGTTTTTTGACTAACAAATATATTAATGACGAAGAACCTTGGAAGTTAAAAAAAACAGATACTAATAGAATGAGCAATACTTTACATTTAGCTCTTGAACAAATTGCAAAAATTTCAATTTTACTTAATCCAATAATTCCTAATTCTACATCAAAAGTTTTAGAAGCTTTGAATATAGATAAAAAATCACGAAACTTATCTTTTCTTGATGAAAAAAATATCTTAGAAGATAAAATTAAAATTAATAATTTAAATATATTATTTAAAAAAATAGAATAATGATAATAGATTCACACTGTCATTTAGATTATCAACAACTATATGAAAATTTGGATAACGTTATTAAAAGAGGAGAAGATAATAAAGTATCGGGCTTTTTGACTATTTGTACTACTTTAGAAAGTTTTGAGAAAATAAAATTAATTATAAAAAAATATAAAAATGTTTATGGTACTTTTGGAATACATCCCCATGAAACAGAAAAATTTCAAAAAGTTGACTCAAAATTTATAACTAATTCGAAAAAAATTTCTAACAAGATTATAGGAATAGGGGAAACGGGATTAGATTTTTATTATAATCACAGCGACAAGATGATTCAAAAAAAAAGTTTTATTGAGCACATTGAGGCATCCTTGGAATTAGATATCCCTGTCATCGTACACTCTCGTAATGCTGAAAAAGAAACATATGAAATACTCAAAAGTGAAAAAAAAAATTCTGACCTTAAAATATTACTCCATTGTTTTACTGGATCCACTGATTTTGCAAAAAAACTTTTAGACATAGGTTCATTTATTTCCGTTAGTGGCATTATAACTTTTAAAAATTCAATAGATCTTGCTAATACGGTTAAACAAATACCAATTGATAGTTTATTAATAGAGACTGATTCACCTTATCTTTCTCCAATGCCATTAAGAGGTAAGTCTAATGAACCGTCTTTTATAATTCACACAATTAGTAAATTGTCGGAAATTAAAAATATTTCAGCAAGTGATGTAATTCATCAAACAACTAAAAATTTTAATAAACTTTTTAATTTTAGTTGATATGAAAACTAAATTAATAATACTTGGTTGTGGTAGTTCAGTAGGCGTTCCCCGCATTGATGGAGAGTGGGGTAGATGTAAGAGAACAAACAAAAAAAATAGACGAACGCGTTGTTCTGCAATTATTTCAAGGGGGTCAAACTCAATTTTAATTGATACATCTCCAGATATAAGAGAACAGCTACTTAATAATAAAATTAAAAATATATCATCCGTAATTTTTACACACCATCATGCCGATCAAACAAATGGACTTTTTGAACTAAGGCCCTTTTATTGGAAAACGGGAAAAAGAATTAACATTTATGGAAATAAGAATACAATTAATTATTTAAAAAAAAGACAACATTATTTATTTCAAAGATATGGAGATTATCCTCCTATTGTGAAATCAAATATAGTTGGAAAAAAATTTACACTTGGCAATTCAAGCGAGAAAATAATTTTCAAGACTTTTGTAGCAAAACACGGAAAAACATTCTGCTTAATTTATTTGTTTCAAAACACCGCTTATATTAGTGACTCAAATGATTTGTCTATAGTTAAAATTAAAGAACTTAAAAACTTAAAATATTTAATTTTAGATTGTTTGAAATATAAAAAACATGCAACTCATTTTAATCTTGAAGATGCTCTATTTGTACACAACACTCTAAAACCAAAAAAAACAATATTAACAAACTTACATCATGACCTTGATTATAATTTTTTGTTGCGTAAACTGCCAAATAATGTTTTACCTGCTTACGATGGAATGTCTTTAAATTTATAAAATGAAAAAAAACAAGATAGTAATTACTGGAGGAGCTGGTTTTGTTGGAACAAATTTAATAAAGCTATTTATTAAAAAAACGAAATTTAAAATAATTAGCATTGATAATTATTCATCTGGTTTTAAAAAAAATCATATTAAAAACAAAAGAGTTTCTTATATAAACGGTGATACAAAAAATATTTCTAAAATTATTAAGAATCCAAAATCTATAAATTCAATATTTCATTTTGGTGAATTTGCTAGAATTTATCAAAGCTTTAATAGAATGAATGAGTGTATAAATTCAAATTCTGTTGGGTCTAACGAAGTGTTTAACTATTGTTTAAAAAATAGGATAAAACTTATTTATTCGGCAACTTCTGCTTCATTAGGTAACAAAGGTAATGATAAAAATTTATCACCATATGCTTTTACTAAATCTAAAAATTTAGAATTGTTAGAAAATTTAAAAAAATGGTTTAATTTTAAATATGAAGTAATCTATTTTTATAACGTTTATGGTCCAAATCAAATTTCAAAAGGTGATATGGCTACAGTAATAGGAATTTTTGAAGATTCTTATAAAAGAAAGAAAGCCCTTCCGGTTGTTAAACCTGGTACACAAACAAGAAGATTTACTCATATTTTTGATACAGTTGAAGTTTGTTATATTGCGTGGAAAAAAAATTTTTGCCGACATTATAGTATAGCACATCATAAAAGTTATTCGATTTTAGATGTTGCAAAAATGTTTAAATTTAGAATCAAATATTTATCAAGAAGACCAGGTGAAAGATATGCTTCTGCTTTAACTAATATGAATCTATCTAATAAAGTTTATAAATATTTTGGTAAAGTTGATTTAAGAAAATATATTAATAAATTTTTGATAAATCAGAAATAATTTTAATTTAAAGCTTTTTCCAAAGCTGTAATAAATTTTCTTGATGATGGATTAGTTATAGAAGCAAAGGTTTCAAAAACCTTTCCATCTTTTCCTATTATAATTTTATGAAAGTTCCACTTAGGAATAGCTGATTTTCCATGATTTTCTTTAGCCCATTTGTAGAATGGGTGTGCATTTTCACCTTTTACATTAACTTTTTCTGTCATAGGAAAGGAGATTCCAAATTTTGCCTCGCAAAAGTTTTTTATATCATCATTCGATCCAGGTTCCTGATTACCAAAATCATTTGATGGTACACCAATCATTACAATGCCTTTTTCTTGATATTCGCTCCATATTTTTTGCATATCTTCATATTGCTTTGTGAAACCACATTGACTAGCAACATTTACGATAATAATTACTTTATTTTTATATTCTGATAAATTTAGTGAACTTCCATCAAGATCAGTAAAATTAAAATCATAAGCAAGCTTTTCATAGTTTGCACTTAATTTATTTCCAAAAAATGATATCATAATCAATAATACAATTACTTTAATTTTTTTTAACATTTTAGAAGATATTATTTTTTCTTGGTAACTATCAATAGGATAAAATAGCCTACTATAGCAGACAAGAATGAACCAGTAAGTACACCAATTTTTACTCCATCCATATTACTTGAATAATCAGCGAAAGCTAAGTTTCCAACAAATAAACTCATGGTAAAACCAATTCCAGTAAGAATTCCTACTCCATAAAATTTAATCCAGTTTGAATTTGTGGGCATCTCTGCAAATTTTAGTTTCACAGCTATGAATGAGAATACGAATACTCCAATTTGTTTTCCAAAAAACAAACCACATAAAATTCCTAATGGAACAGGAAAAAGTAGAGAATTAAAAGAAAACCCATCTAAAATCACCCCAGCGTTTGCCAAAGCAAATAGTGGCATTATTCCAAAAGCTACGTAAGGAGACAACGTATGTTCTAGTTTTAAAAGTAGGGAATAATCATGTTCATTTTTTCTATGTGGTATTGTGGCAGCTAACAGAACTCCTGCTATAGTTGCGTGTATTCCTGATTCATGCGTAAAATACCACATGAAAATACCAATTAAGAAAAACGGAACAAATTTTTTAAAATTAAATTTGTTTAGAAGAACTAACGCAATAAAAGATAGTAACATTAATAATAAATAATTATATTGAAGTTCTGTTGAGTAAAAAAAAGCGATAATTATTATCGCACCTAAATCATCGATAATTGCAAGGGCAACCAAAAAAACTTTTAAAGAGACAGGTATTCTAGAACCAAGTAAAGACAAAACACCAATTGAAAAGGCAATATCTGTTGCAGATGGTATAGCCCAACCTTTTAAAGTGTCTCCTGTCTCAAAATTTATAACAACATAAATTAATGCAGGTACAGCCATCCCACCAACAGCACCTATTATTGGTAAGAGAGCCCTTTTTGGTTTTGAAAGTTCACCTTGAATAAATTCTCTTTTAATCTCTAAAGTTACTATAAAGAAAAAAACAGCCATTAAGGCATCATTAATCCAATGTAAAATACTTAGGTCTAAACCAAAGCTTTTTGTTCCAATTAATAAATGAGTGCTTAAAATTCCAAAATAGAGATCTCTTAAGCTTGTATTACTTAATATTAAAGCAATAATAGCAGCAAAGAGCAAAACTAAACCGCTTGCTGCTTCTAATTTAAAAAACCATTTAAATGGAGCTGTAATATAATTTATCATAATTATAACTTTATTATATCACCGACACTAATTTTACCACTATTTAAAATCTCGCAACGCAGGCCACCTTTATACAAAAATTCTTTAATAAAATTATTAAGATTTAATTTTTCTTGTAGATATTTACATGGTCTACATAAATCATGTCCCTTTAATTTAATTTCTCCTACGTAAAACTCTTTTTTAACTAAATCATTAAGTTTAACTTTTTCAGTAATAATGTTTCTTCTGAAATCTAAAGGGGCAATATTTTTTTTATATATACTGTTGTAGTAATTTATGTTTTCAATTTCTATAAGTGTTATTTGGCATTCTTTTTGATTCTCTTTTTTAAACTTTCTATCATTTAATATACCTTGACCTTTTATTACTTCTACTTGATTGACTTTTTGTATTTGATTTCCCTTAATATCAGCTATTCCAATTTCAACAACTTTACCCATAATCCATATAAAACATAGTTAAGTGCTATTTGGTAGAGCAAAAAGAATCCATTGTTAATTATTAAGTTTATTGAAAGTTGTTAATATTTGTCTTATAAAATCTCGAGTTCGGGGCGTAGCGCAGTCTGGTAGCGCATCTGGTTTGGGACCAGAGGGTCGCAGGTTCAAATCCTGCCGCCCCGACCATGTTATAAAAAACTTGGATATAAATAGTAACTATTATATATCAGTAATAATTAGGTGTAAGTTATGAGAAGAGCTAATATATATAAACCTACAAAAACAGCTATGCAATCAGGCAAAAGAAATTCAAAAAGATGGATATTAAAATTTGAAACATTAAATACAGAAATTAATCCTCTGATGGGTTGGGAAAGCTCTAAAGACACTATGTCAGAGGTGAAATTGGAATTTTTTACAAAAGATGATGCGATAAATTATGCAAAAAAAAACAATATTCAATTCAATTTAATTGAACCGCAGGTAGAAAAAATAGTTAAGAAAAAATACTCAGATAATTTTTTAAAAAGTAAATAAATGTTAAAAAGTTTCTTTCTAAGTAAAAAATGGCGTTTGTGGGCGTGGGGAGGATTCATCTTTATAATAGGATCTTTATTAGCTCAGACCTGGATCGATGTTAAGATCAATGAGTGGTACAAAGGTTTTTACGATCTACTGCAACAAGCAACAGAGAGAGATGTTTCTGAATTCTACGATGGAATTTACCTTTTTATGAAATTGGCCATTCCTTATGTAATAATTTATACAATTACAAATTATTTTACACGATTGTATGCCTTTCGTTGGCGTGAGGCGATGACATTTGCTTATATGCCTTATTGGAAAAAAGTTGATGCTAAAGTTGAAGGCGCTTCACAGAGAATTCAAGAAGACTGTATGAATTTTGCTAAAATTGTTGAGAGCATTGGACTTCAAATTGTACGTGCAATTATGTTGTTAATAGCTTTTATACCAATTCTTTGGGGTTTATCATCAAATGTTATTATACCTTGGCTAAAAGATATTACTGGGTCATTGGTTTACGTTTCTCTCACAGCAAGTTTAGGTGGACTTTTAATTAGCTGGTTTGTTGGAATAAAATTGCCGGGTTTAGAATATAATAACCAAGTTGTTGAAGCTGCATTTAGGAAAGAATTAGTTTATGGCGAAGATGATAGAGTGGAGTATGCTAAACCACCAACAATACTAGAATTATTTGCTGGTATAAAGTTTAACTATCACCGTTTATTTTTGCACTATGGTTACTTTGATTTATGGGTAATAATGTACAACCAAACAATGATAATAGTTCCATATATAATTATGGGCCCAGGCTTGTTCACAGGTGCCATGACACTAGGTATATTAATACAAACATCTAGTGCATTTAGAGAAGTTCAAGGTAGTTTTTCATTGTTTATCCAAAATTGGACAAGAATTACTGAATTAAGATCCATCTACAGACGTCTTACTGAGTTTGAAAAAGCTATAGGTTATACAGATCCTAATAAACCACTTCCCGTTCCAGGTAGATAATTAAATGGATCTTATAATAAAGCTAATTGATGTGCTTTTTCCTGTTTTTTTGATCATAGGCATAGGGTATTGGTACGGCAAAAAAGACCCTAAATTTGATACTAAATTTATTACTACATTTGCGGGCAATTTTGGCTTACCTGCAATTATTTTTTATTCATTAACAAGCACCGATATAAGCATGGAACTATTTCTAAGGTTTTCATATTACATCACTTTATATGTATTAATTTTTGCTGTTATAGGGGTAATTATTTTAAAAATACTTAATAAGGATATTTACAGACTGTTACCCCCTTTAATTTTACCAAATACTGGAAACATGGGTATGCCACTATGTCTATTTGCTTATGGAAAAATGGGTTTGGCAATAGCAACAGCGGCTACAGCAATGATCCTAGTTTTTCATTTCA
>CACIUJ010000018.1 GCA_902589795.1 uncultured Pelagibacteraceae bacterium
CTATTTGTCCATTATTTGCTGTGTTGGTTTTTTTTATAATTACAGTATCGCCATCATTTATACCAGCCTCAATCATAGAATCTCCAGAAACTTTTAGTCCAAAAAGTTCTCCATCTTTAGTTAATTCTTCAGGTAGAGTAACTCTACTAACCTCATTTTGAATTGCTTCTATTGGAGTTCCTGCAGCAATTTTACCTAGCACCGGCACATCATCTACATTTTTCTTTTTATTGTTATCTAAACCACCCTTGATTACGCTTGGTGAAAATGAGTTATATATATCATTAGCACTAGCAGTTTCTGGTAGTTTTAGAACCTCTAAAGCTCTAGCTTTATGAGCCAATCTTTTAATAAAACCTCTTTCTTCTAATGCTGATATAAGTCTATGAATTCCAGATTTTGATTTTAAATTTAAGGAATTTTTCATTTCCTCATATGACGGGGAAACGCCAGTAGATCTAATTTTTCTATTAATAAAAGTTAATAAATTTTTTTGTTTTTTTGTAAGCATAGAACAAATATCGTACATTTATTGTTCTACAAAAGTTCTTTCTTTAAATCAACGCTAAAAAAAGCTTAATTTTAAAGGGTTATTTGAGAAAATTCTCTGAGTTTAGACGCTATATTTTGACTTTTTAAAAGTGATTCACCGATTAAAAAATTATGAATTTTTGCATTTTCAATTATGAAATTAATATTTTCAACAGCATCAATTCCGCTTTCAGAAATTAAAGGAGATTTATGATCTTCTAAAATTTTTGATAATTTAATTGAAGTATTTAAAGATGTTTCAAGTGTTTTTAAATTTCTATTATTTATCCCAATCAAAGATTTTTCAAAAGATAATGCTAATTCAGCTTCATCTTCTTCATGGACTTCAACAATTGTAGACATATTTAATTGATTAGCAGCTTGATACAAATCTTTAGCTAATATTTTATCAACAGCAGATAATATAATTAAAATACAGTCTGCACCAAAATTTTTAGCCAAAGGAACTTGATACGGATCTATAAAAAAATCTTTACATAATATTGGAATATTGCAATTTTGTTTTATTTTTTTAATATGATCTAAATCACCAAAAAAGAAACTTTCCTCGGTAAGTACGGAGAGACAGGTAGCATCATTTTCTGAGTAAATTTTTGCTAAATTAACTGGATTAAAATTATCTATTATTATACCAGCTGATGGGCTAGCCTTTTTTATTTCAGCAATTATAGAAATTTTTTTATTAACATTATTATTTTCAATTTTTTCTTTAAAATTATGGAAGTTTTTTATATTTTTAATATTACTTACTAATTCATTTTCAGTAAAATTTTTTTTGTAATTTATAATTTTTTCTTTTTTTTTGTTAAGGATTTTTTTTAATATGTTATCCATTTTAAAAAGATTGAATTTTTTTGAGATGAGTCAAAACTTTGTCAGTCTCCAGTTGTTTTTTTGAAAATTCATAGGCTTCTTCAAATATACTAAATTTATTAGAAATAACTAAACCAGCAGCTGAATTTAAGCATATAGCTTCAGAAAATTCGTTCTTCTCACCACTAAAAACATCAATGATTTTTTTAGCATTGTAATCCGCGTCTTTTCCTAAAAGATTATCAGGGTTAGAGTACTTTATTCCAATTTTCTTGGGATCAATTTTAATTTCACTAATTGTTTTGTTTTTCATCTCTATAACGTTTGTTACAGCAAATGGAGATATTTCGTCCATACCATCTTCACTATGAACTATCCATGCATGATGTGAATTTAAATTTATTAAAGCTTTAGCAAAAGGTAAAAGCCATTTTTTATCAAACACTCCTATCACCTGCTTTTTTACATTTGCAGGGCTACTTAATGGCCCTAGTAAATTAAATATAGTTCTTTTGCCAATTTTTTTTCTTATTGGAGCAACATATTTCATTGCTAAATGGTAATTTGGAGCAAACATAAAACCAAAATTATTTTTTTCTATACTTTTGCTAACACCATCTGGCTGTAAATTGATGTTAATTTGCAATCTTTCTAAAACATCCGCAGACCCACATTTTGATGATAATGCTTTATTTCCATGCTTGGCTACCTTGATATCCATACTCGCTAAAAGTAAAGCTGAGGCTGTAGAAATATTTAAAGTATTTTTTCCATCACCGCCTGTGCCGCAAGTATCTAATATATCTTCAGGAGCCTTAACCTTTAGAGCTTTTTCTCTAAGAACATAAACTCCACCCGCTATTTCATCTGCAGTTTCTCCTTTTTCTGATAATTGTCTTAAAAAATTATATATTGATTCCTCTTGCATTTTTCCGTTCATAATATCCAGAAAAATTTTTTTACTTTCATCAAAGGACAAATCCTTATTATTTAAAATATTATTCATTAGTTTTTCTGATTCATTCATAAAAGCTTAATATTCTATGAAATTTTTTAATAATTTCATGCCATCTGGAGTTTTTATGCTTTCTGGATGAAATTGAACTCCGTGAACATTGTATTTTTTATGCATTATACCCATTATTATTTTATCAAATGTCTCAGCAGTTACGAGTAAATCTTTTCCTAGTCTTTTTCTATCTATTATTAAGCTATGGTATCTGGTTGCAGTTATTGTTTTTTTTAAACCTTTGAAAATACCTTTTTCGTTATGTTTTATTAAGCTAGTTTTTCCATGCATTATTTTATTTGCCTGAATAATTCTTGATTTAAATGCCTGTCCTATTATTTGATGTCCCAAGCATACGCCTAGTATAGGAATAGTTTTATATAAATTTTTTACTATTTTTAAACACGAACCAGCTTGATTAGGATTTCCTGGACCAGGAGATATCACTATTTTTTTATATTTTTTTTTTTTAATTTTTTCTACTTTAATTTTATCATTTCTATATACATCTACTTTACATTTTAAAGACGATAAGTAATGATATAAGTTGTATGTAAAGCTGTCATAGTTATCTATTAGTAAAATTTTCATTATTAATTTAAAGCTTTTAATAAAGCTTTTGCCTTGTTTACAGTTTCTAAATATTCTTTTTCTGGAATACTATCATTTACTATTCCAGCTCCCGATTGGATATAAAATTTATTATCCTTAATTAATGCAGTTCTTAGAGCTATGCATGTATCAAAATTTCTATTAGCAGAAAAATAACCTATAGCACCTGCGTACATTTTTCTTTTTGATTTCTCTAACTCATCTATAATTTCCATAGCTCTTATTTTAGGAGCTCCAGTAACCGTGCCGGCTGGAAAGCCTGCCAGCATAGTATCTAACAAGGGGTGTTTATTATCAAATTTACCTTCAACATTAGACACAATGTGCATTACATGTGAATATTTTTCTATTTTAAATTTTTCGGTAACTTTAACAGTATCAACCTTAGATATTTTGCCTACATCATTTCTACCCAGGTCGAGAAGCATCAAATGTTCAGATAGTTCTTTTTTATCATTTAACAATTGTTTTTTGTAAAAGTTATCCATTTTTGCATTGTCTCCTCTTGGTCTTGTGCCTGCAATTGGACGAATAGTTAATTTATTCTTTCTTAATCTTACAAGTATTTCAGGACTACTACCAATTATTTGAAAGTCCTGGAAATTAAAAAAGAACATAAAAGGAGAAGGATTATTAATTCTTAATTTTTTATAAATTTCCAAAGGTGATTTGGTAAGTTTGGTTTCAAATCGCTGGCTTAAAACTACCTGAAAGATATCACCTTTTTTTATATACTGTTTTGCCTTCATTACTATGTTTTTAAACTTATCTTTAGAGATATTCGAAGATACATGGGGAATAAATTTTCCATTTTTCTTTATTTTTTTAACACTAAAAATTTTTGAATTTGCAAAGGCTAAGTTTTTAAGATATCTAATATTTTTTAATTGCTTAAAATAATACTCAGAATAATTAGTAATTTTTTCATCTGAAAAACAATTTGCTAAAAAATATATATTCTTTAATAAATTATCGTAAATTATAATTGTTTTAGGCCTTAAAATTCTTACATCTGGTATGTTTAAATCATCTAAACATTTATTTGGAAGCTTTTCAATATATCTAATTATATCATACGAAAAGTAGCCAACCAAAAGTGAACTAAGAGGGGGAAGATTTTTTGGAATAGGAAAACTAAAATTTTCTATAAGCTTTTTTAAGAATTGATAGGGCTTACCATTTATCAATTTTCTTTTGTCATTATGTATTAGATGAATCTTGTTATTATTGAATTCCCATGTTTTGTCAGGATCAGCACCTAGAATGGTATATCTGCCTCTTATTCGTCTTTTTTCAACAGATTCAAAAATAAAACTATTTTTTTTATATAAAAAATTATTTATTAAATTGTCAATAATCTTGCTATTTTTACACTTAAATTTGTAAAATAATATTTGATTTTTTTTTTTTATATGTTTTTTTTTAAAATTAGCTAAGCTTGTATTTATTTTCATTGAATATAATTTTTAACTTTATCAAGCGCTTTGTAATTAATTTTTATTTCATATTTTTCTTTTAAAAAAGAATCATAAGTGTTAAACAAATTACTAGTCATTCTTAATTTTGATAAATTATAATATTTTTTATGCTCTTCAGAATCATTATTTGTTGTTACATGAGAAATATTATCAATATAAACAAGATAGCTTTCATTTAAATGAATATCAGCGATTAAGACAACCTTATTTTTAGCAAACGTGTAAATTTGATCAACTAACTCTTTTTTTAATATTTTATTATCGCTTTTACTTTCAAGAGTTATTTTTTCAATATCGACTTTATTTTTTTTAGAAAATTCATAAAAATCTACTTTTTTAAAACTGTCATTATTTGCCTTACTAGCCAATTCTGAAATAAATTTTCTAGCTTGATTTAGCTTTAATCTTTTTTCTATATCATCCCTAACATTTTGATCGTTAATATTTTTTTGCAAATTTTCTGTTTTAATAATTTCATAAATATAATATTTGTTTTCAAACACTGTTAAGGAAGTTTCATTATTTTCTATAGAAAACAAATTTTGCAACATTTTTTTTGGAATCTCTTTAATTAAAGAGCCGTTCTTATTTATTCCAAATTTATCAAAAGTAAAAGTTTTAACCGAAGTTAAATCAAAATTTTTTAAAATGAAGTCTAATTTTTTTCCTTCAACAATTAAATCATCAATCTTGTCAATTTTTTCAAAGAATAAATTACTAAAATCATCTGTGCCCGTTAAATTTTTGGGATTTACTTCTAAAAAATTTATAGTTTTATAAATATAATTATAGTTACTTTTATTATTTTTAAAATATGAAAGCACTTCTTCTTCAGAAAAGTTTATATTTTTTTTAATAATTGGATTTAATTTTATTATTTCTACATTTCTTTTTTGATTAATTTTATCAAAATTGATATTAACTATAAAGTTTGGAGGAATAATTCCACCACTTACAAAATCGAATAATAATTCTCTTTTTATTTGACTAGCCATATTTTTTTCAAAAAATACTGCGTTTAAATTGTTTGTTATCAAAAATTTTTCATACTCAGTTCTTGAGAAGGAATTATTTTTTTTAAATGCTTTCTCGTTTTTTATCATTTGACTTAAGGATTTATCAGATAAGACTATGTTGAAATTTTTTATTTCATTTTCAACTATTTTTAAACCTATAAAATTGCTAAGCATTTTTTCAACAAAAGATGAATCCATTTTTTCTTCGGGGGAGCTGTATCTATTTATATATTCAATAAAATCTTGTGTAGCTATTTTTTCCTTCCCAATTTTAACTATGGTATTTTGACTTCCTCCACTAAATAAATCACCCATTCCCCAAAAGACAAATGGTATTGCAACAAGAAACAAAAAAATTTTTGCAAAAATTGTTGACGAGAATTTTCTTATTTTTCCTAACATTTTAATTTAGTCTATTTTATTGTATTGTTATATAAACAAATACTCTATAAATTAAATTTTAAATCATGACAAATAAATTAAAATATTTTGTTGCTAATTGGAAAATGTTTGGCAATTTAGCTAGTTTAAAAAGCGCTAATAAAATTAATTACTATATTTCATCAAAAAAAAAACTGCGATCGCATAGTAAAATCATTTTATGTTTACCTAATACATTGATTTATTTCTTTAAAAAAAATTTTCATTCTAAATTTATTTCGTTGGGTGCTCAAAATTGCCACCAAGATGAAAAATATGGTTCTTATACTGGTTCAGTAAGTTCATATATGTTAAAAAATGTTGGCGCAAAGTATGTCATTCTTGGTCACTCAGAAAACAGAATTACAGGTGAGTCTAACAATGTAATAAAAAAAAAAATCAAATCTGCATTAAATCAAAATCTTAAAGTGATATTATGTGTCGGAGAAACCCTAAAAGAAAAAAATAAAAAGAAAACATTTAGTGTAATTAAAAATCAAATAATCAGCTCTTTAGGAAAAAAATTTAACACAAATAATATTATTATTGCTTATGAACCAGTTTGGGCCATAGGATCTGGAAAAATTCCTAAAACAAATAAACTTGAGACAATTTTTAAATTAATAAAAAAAAATTTCAAACACAAAAAAGCACCGGTAGTTCTTTACGGCGGGTCAGTGAATGCTAAAAATATAAGAAACTTTTCTTCAGTGCCTGATATTGATGGTTTTTTGATTGGTGGAGCATCTCAATCCCCAAAAAAATTTATTGATATAATAAAAAATTACTATAAATAACAAGCATGGAAAATTTTATTTTATTGATAAATATCATCTCTGCTATCTTGCTGGTAATAGTAGTTCTTTTACAAAAATCTGAAGGAGGAGCTCTTGGAATAGGAGCTTCCCAAGAAAGTTATGTGTCATCAAGATCGGTTGGAAATTTTTTATCAAAAGCCACAGGAATCATAGCCACTATATTTATCATTTCGAGCATTTCTGTTACAATTTTGTCTCAAAAGGAAATTTCGACAAAGTCAGTTTTGGAAGAAGTTGAGCAAAAACAGGAATCTTCTGAACCTGAAGTCCCAAAATCAGATTAATAAATTAACTTTATTTTTTTTTTCAATTCTGCTAAAGTGTTCTTCCATGGCGCGATATGTATTTGTCACTGGCGGCGTGGTTTCATCTTTAGGAAAAGGACTTTCTTCCGCTTCATTAGCATCTCTACTTCAATTGAGAGGTTTTAAAGTTAGAATTAGAAAACTTGATCCTTATTTAAATGTTGATCCTGGTACCATGAATCCTTTTCAGCATGGGGAAGTTTATGTAACAGATGATGGAGCAGAGACAGATTTGGACATAGGCCATTACGAAAGATTTACAGGAATTTCTGCTACGAAATCTGACAATATAACAACAGGGGGAATTTATAGTGACATTATAAAAAGAGAAAGAAGAGGAGATTATTTAGGAGGAACTGTCCAAGTTGTACCTCATGTTACTGATCGAATAAAAAAATTTATTTCTCATAATGTTAAAAATGAAGATTTTATAATTTGTGAAATAGGTGGAACTGTTGGTGATATAGAGAGCTTACCTTTTCTTGAGGCGATTAGACAATTTTCAAATGATATTGGAAAAAAAAATAGTTTATTTATTCATTTAACTTTAGTTCCGTATCTTAAAGCTTCGGGAGAACTAAAAACTAAACCAACCCAACATTCTGTTAAAGAGTTAAGAAGTTTAGGAATTCAACCAGATATAATTATTTGTAGATCGGAAAGAGAAATTCCAGCAAGTGAAAGAAAAAAAATATCTTTATTTTGCAATGTTCCTATAGACAATGTTATTGAAACCGTTGATGTACGAACTATATACGAGGCACCAATTAGTTTTCATAAGGAAAAATTAGATGATAGAGTTCTTTCACACTTCAATATAAAAAGTAAAAAATCACCCAATCTTAGTAAATGGAAAATTATTACTTCTAAAGTCTTGAATCCAAAAAAAGATGTAAATATTGGTATCATAGGAAAATACGTTAATCTTAAAGATGCATATAAATCTTTGGATGAAGCTTTAATTCACGGAGGTATATCTAATAACGTTAAAGTAAATTTGAAGAGAATTGATTCAGAAACCATAAAACCAGAAGAAATAAAACCCTTGTTAAAAAATGTATCTGGAGTTCTAATTCCAGGAGGTTTTGGCAAAAGAGGCAGCGAAGGTAAAATTGCTGCCATAAAATACGCAAGATTAAATCATATACCATTCTTTGGAATTTGTTTTGGTATGCAAATGGCTATTATAGAAGCTGCTAGGAATCTACTTAATATTAAAAACGCTTCTAGCAGCGAATTTGGGAATAATTGTACACCAGTGGTAGGACTATTAGAGGAATGGAAAAAAGGAAAAAAAAGAATTAAAGGAAGTGAAAAGAATTTAGGTGGAACAATGAGACTGGGTTTATATGATGCTCTTTTAAAAAATAATTCTCTTATATCAAAAATATATTCTGAGAAAAAAATAAAAGAGAGACATAGGCATAGATATGAAGTTAACATTAAATACAAAGATGATTTTGAAAAAAAAGGATTAATTTTTTCTGCTTTATCACCGGATGGTATGCTTCCAGAAATTATAGAATTAAATGATCACCCCTGGTTTGTTGGCGTTCAATTTCATCCAGAGTTTAAATCAAGGCCTTTTACACCACATCCTTTATTTTCTTCTTTTATTAAAGCCGCCGAAACTAAAAGGAGAAGCAATTAATGAAAAATAATTCTGTTAAATGTGGAAAGCTAAATATTTCAAATAATAGCCCATTTACCCTAATAGCTGGTCCTTGCCAATTAGAAAATGAAAAACATGCATTAGAAGTTGCTAACGAATTAAAAAAAATTACCGAAAAGTTGGGCATTGGTCTTATTTATAAAACATCATTTGATAAAGCGAATAGAACTAGTTTGAAAGGAAAACGAGGAGCTGGTCTTGAAAAATCACTACCAGTTTTTGATAAAATTAGAAAGGATCTTGAACTGCCTGTTTTAACAGACATTCATACAATTGAGCAGTGTGAAATTGTTTCAAAACATGTAGATGTTTTACAAATACCAGCTTTTTTATGCAGACAAACAGATTTATTAATTGCTGCTGCTAAAACTGGAAAAGTTATAAATGTTAAAAAGGGTCAGTTCCTAGCTCCGTGGGATATGGTTAACGTAACCAAAAAAATTGAGGACTCAGGAAATAAAAATATTTTGGTTACCGAAAGAGGAGCGAGCTTTGGTTACAACACTTTAATATCAGATATGAGGTCTTTGCCTATTATGGCAAAAAATGGTTATCCTGTAGTTTTTGACGCAACACATTCAGTTCAACAGCCTGGAGGAATGGGTGACAAAAGTGGAGGACAAAGAGAATTTGTTGAATATCTTGCGCGAGCTGCTATAGCCGTAGGTGTAGCCGCAGTTTTTATGGAAACTCATCCAGATCCAGACAACGCTCCATCCGATGGACCGAATATGGTTCCATTATCAAAGATGCCTAGTTTGTTAAGTCAACTTGTTCAAATTGATAAATTAATAAAGAATGGCAAAAATTAAAAATATCAAAGCTAGACAGGTTTTTGATAGCAGGGGAAATCCAACAGTAGAAGCTGAAATATATTCAGACAATGGAAACAAAGCTTCAGCAATAGTTCCTTCTGGCGCATCAACAGGAACTTATGAGGCATTTGAATTAAGAGATAAAGAAAATAAAAATTATCTTGGTAAAAGTGTTTTTATGGCAATTGAGAATGTAAATGTTTTAATAGCAAAGACCTTAAAGGATGTTAGTCTTGATGATCAAAATAAAATAGATCAAATTTTAATTGAATTAGATGGAACAGATCAAAAGAAAAAAATTGGGGCCAATTCAATTTTAGCTGTTTCTCTAGCTGCTTGTAAGTTAACAGCAATAGAAAAAAATGTTTCTTTATTTAAGCATTTGGGAGATTCTAATAGCTCTCAATTGCCCATCCCTCTTTTAAATATTATAAACGGAGGTGTTCATGCTAAGAATAATTTAGATATTCAAGAATTCATGATACGACCAGATAAAGCCAAATCATTTACTGAAGCTATGAGAATGAGTTTTTTAGTAATTCAAAACTTAAAATTAATGTTAGATAATACCAATGTAGGAGATGAGGGAGGATTTGCTCCAAATCTTAAAAGCAACGAAGAAGCAATTAAAATTATAATAAAGGCCATTGAAAAGTCAGGTTTTAAAGCAGGTGAAGATATATCAATTTGTCTTGATGTAGCAGCGAATGAATTAGATAAACAAAAAACATTAGAATACTATTCTAAATTAATTAAAGAGTACCCAATTAAATCTATTGAAGATCCTTTCGGTGAAGATGATTGGGAAAATTGGAAAAAATTAACAAAAAATAATAATATCCAAATTGTCGGTGACGATCTATTTGCAACCAACATCAAAAGATTAGAAAGAGGAATTAAGGAAAAATCTGCAAATACAATACTAGTTAAATTGAATCAAATAGGAACAGTTACGGAAACTTTAAATGTTATAAACCTTGCTCATAAAAATGGGTTTAAAACTATTATTTCTCACAGATCTGGAGACACGGAGGATACTTTTATTGCTGATTTGGCAGTAGCGACAAATTCCTCTCAAATAAAAACAGGATCTCTAACTAGATCTGAAAGAGTAGCGAAATACAATCGTTTATTGAGGATAGAAGATGAACTTGGCAATTCAGCAAAAATAGCTAAAGTTTAACTATATGAGATTTTTAGAAATAATTAATAGAAAAAAATTTGCCTTATTAAGTGTTTTTTTATTTATTTATGTAATGCTTAACCTTGTAGATGGGGAAAGAGGTCTTATCTCATATTATAAGAAACAAATATTAATAAAAGACCTCTTAGTTGAAAAAAAATCTCTTGAAAATGAATTATATTTAATCGAGAAAAAAAATGATTTATTAACAGGATCTGTAGATATAGATTATTTGGAAACCCTATATAGAGAAAAATTTATGGTTGGAAAAAAAGGTGAGAAAATATTTATAAAATAGTAAATATGAAACCAAGGCATCCTGAAAAAGTTAAAAATCCAATAAACCCAATTAAAAAAAAACCTGACTGGATCAGAACTAAAATTTTAGATACTCAAAATTATTTTAAAACAAAAGAGATAATTAATAAAAAAAAATTACATACTGTTTGCCAAGAAGCTAGTTGCCCTAATATTTCTGAATGCTGGAGTAAAAGACACGCAACATTCATGATTATGGGAGATACATGCACACGTGCATGCAGTTTTTGTAATGTAAAAACTGGTAAGCCATCAAATTTAGATCCTTTTGAACCAGCACAAATAGCGCAAGCTACGAAAGAACTAAAATTGAAACACGTAGTGATCACATCTGTAGACCGTGACGATCTTGATGATGGTGGAGCTGATCATTTTTCTAAAGTAATATTAGAAACAAGAAAAATTAATAAAGATACCACCATAGAAGTATTAACACCTGATTTTTTAAGAAAGGGTGATGCTTATAAAAAAGTTGTTGATGCTAACCCTGATGTGTTTAACCATAATATAGAAACAGTTCCTAGTTTATATAGATCTGTAAGACCTGGATCTCGCTATTTTGATTCTGTAAATTTACTAAAAACTGCAAAAGAAATTAACAAAAAAATATTTACTAAATCTGGTATAATGCTTGGCTTGGGAGAAACCAAAGACGAAATAATTCAAGTAATGGATGATTTATTATCTGCCAATGTAGATTTTCTAACCATAGGTCAATATCTTCAACCAACAGTAAAACATTTTCCACTAAATCGTTACGTCCATCCTGATGAATTTAAAGAACTAAAAGAATTGGCATTAGCAAAAGGTTTTTTAATTGTTGCTTCTTCTCCACTTACAAGATCTTCTTATCATGCAGATGAAGATTTTTCTAAAATGAAAAAATTAAGAGAAGAACAAACAAAATGCCTTACGCTTCAATAAAAAAAGAAATACCCTGTTCAAAAGAAGATTTAATTAAAATGGTTCTTGATATAGAAAAATATCCTGAGTTTGTACCTTGGTGCTTAAATGGAACAATTCATAGCAAAAAGGAAAAAGACGATAAAATTGAAATTATCGCTGATCTACAAATTGGTAAGAGCTTTTTTAATGAAACTTATAAAAGTTTTGTTATTTATGAAAAATCCTCTGATACAATTCATGTAACAAACATGGATGGTCCACTAAAACATTTAGAAAATAAATGGTATTTTAAGCAAAAGGAAGAAAACAGCGAAGTCAACTTTCACGTTGATTTTGAATTAAAAAATAAAATTTTAAATATGGTAATGGTTAAATCTTTTGATATCGGGTTAAAAAAAATAGCAGATGCATTCGAGAAAAGAGCTATAGAGCTATTTAATCGAGCTTAAAATTAATTTTAGGCACTTATTAACCGCTAATTTTTGTATATAAGAACGTCCTTTGTTTATAAAAATAAACCTATTTACATTAATTTTATTAGCTTTTTTTAGACCGATATAAACTAAACCAACAGGCTTTTGTTTTGAACCACCACTTGGACCTGCTATTCCTGTTATTGAAATAGATATATCGCTCTTACTTATTTGACTAATATTTTTTACCATAGCTATACAAGCCTCTTTACTTACTGCTCCATATTTTTTTATTATTTTTTTTGAAATTTTAAGAATTTTTATTTTAGATTCATTAGAATAAACAACCAAACCTAAAGTAAAAACTTTAGAAGATCCACTAACAGAAGTGATAGCACTAGAAAGTTGACCGCCAGTACAAGATTCAGCAAAAGAGATTTTTATTTTTTTTTTAATTAACTTTTTTACTATTTTTTTACTTATTGATTTCATACTTCTATCCACCAAAAAAGAAAAAAATTATAATTAATATAACAATCGAGTAAATACTTGCTAGAATATCGTCAAGCATAACACCTAAAGATCCAGTTATATTATTGTCAATATAATTAATGGGATAGGGTTTCCATATATCAAAAAGCCTAAATAATAAGAAAGATAAAACACAATAGTAAATTAAAGGAAGAGGATACAATGTTTCATATATTGGTATTGCTAACAGTGTTAACATTTGACCAATAACTTCATCTATTACTATTTCTTGGGGGTCATCTGATTTAAATTCTTCAAAGGAATTATTAATTGCAATAAATGAATATGAAAAAAAAATTAATGTAATTAAAAATATAACAATAATATCAAAAATATTAATTAATAAAAAAAATAAAACACAAGTAAATAATGATGCAACTGTTCCAGGAGCATATTTTATTTTTCCAACCATAAAAAGAGTTAAAAATAATAAATTAAATTTTTTAATCATATTTAATAATAGAAACTATGGCTTCTGCAGCTATAGCTTTTCCTTTTCCAATTAAACCAAGTTTTTCAGTTGTCTTGCCTTTTATATTTATTTTATTGATATTTATTTCACATATTTTTGATATGGCTTTTATCATTTTCTTTGAGTATTTTTTTATTTTAGGTTTTTGTGTAATAATATTTATATCAATGTTATTGATAAAAAATTTCTTAGATTTAATTAATTTAATTACTTTTTCAAGTAAGATAGGGGATCTGATATTTTTATATTTTTTGTTTTTGTCAGAAAATAATTTTCCAATATCACCTAATCGACATGCACCGAGAATAGAATCGATTACTGCATGCATTACTGGATCAGCGTCTGAGTGCCCATCCAAACCAAGATAAAAAGGAATTTTTATTCCTCCCAAGTAAAGTTTTCTTTTTTTTACTAATTTGTGTATGTCAAAGCCAACACCAACAAATATTTTTCCCTTTTTAAAAGATCTAAATATATTTAAATCTTCGTCATCTGTGATTTTTAAATTCTTTTTTGACCCATTTACGGTAATAACTTTTTCACTATCAGCAGTAAACAAGGATGCATCATCGTCAAATGATTCGTTACTATTTTCCAAATGCTTTAGATATATTTTTCTATAATTAAAGCCCTGTGGGGTTTGAGCAAAACATAAAGTTTTTCTTTCAATATTTTTAAATATTATATTTTTTTCTAAACGCTTTGTTGCATCTGTAACTTTGACAATAGGGATTACAGCATTATTATTTAAAAGTCGTGAAATTATGTTTCCAATTATTTTTTTTGAAGTATTAGGTCTTGCAGCATCATGAATTAAAACCTTATTGCATTTCATTGATTTTATTTTTTTTAATGCAAGAAAAGTTGATTCCTGCCTTGTTTTTCCGCCATGTATTTTTATAATTTTATTGCCATTTATTTCCTTTATGTATTTATTATGTTTTTTGTTATAAACAATTATTGTTTTTTTAATTTCATTAAATTTTTGAAAATTTTCGAGAGAATATTCTAATAAAGTCTTGTTATTGACCTTAACGAATGGTTTAGGAATACTAGATTCAAGTCTTTTGCTGTTACCAGCTGCTAATATAATAAGAAATAAGCTCATTTTTATAAAAATTACGTTATATTTATTATAATTATTAATTAATATTCAACAAATGATTCATTTTATCAAAAATAACAAATGGATAATTGCTTTATCGCTAGTATGCATAATATTTGGGATATTAACATTTTTTACTTTTATTGACCGAGGTTTTATAAAATTAAATGATCTAAATCTTCAAATTTTACTAACAATTGATTTAATTCTTCTTGGAATTTTTTTTGGCTTTATAATAAGAGAAACATTCAGAGTTTTAAAAGAAAAAAGGAGAAAAAAAATAGGTTCTGAAACTAGCTCAAAATATATTGTTTTGTTTACAAGCACTACATTATTACCTTCTATTTTAATTGCTGTTTTTTCACTAGTATTATTTAACGTAGGTCTTCAAAAGTATTTTGATAAACAAATTAAATATATAGTCAATAGTTCTGCGGAAGTAGCAACTAATTATGTAAATCAAACCATAAGTTCCATCGAGGCGGACGTTTTATTAATGGTAATAGATGTAAACAGACAATCAAAATTATTTTACGACAATCCAAAGCAATTTTTAAATTTATTAACTTCGCAAAGATTAT
Organism: uncultured Pelagibacteraceae bacterium; assembly: GCA_902589795.1. Lineage (GTDB taxonomy): Bacteria > Pseudomonadota > Alphaproteobacteria > Pelagibacterales > Pelagibacteraceae > AG-414-E02. The sequence goes on from CACIUJ010000018.1 coordinate 15,020, forward strand.
TAAGAAGATTAGACGAAGTTCATTTAATAGATAGCTCTGGAAACATTATTATGTCAAATATAGTTGATGTAACTTTAGATTTTGTACCACCTCCCGACGAGGCATTTGACAAATCTTTAGATGGAAAACCAGTTAGAATTACTGACCCATCCACAAATAGAACTTCTGCCCTGGTTAAACTTAACAGTTTTATTGATACTTATCTTTATATAGTTAGATTTATGGATCCTAAAGTTATTAATCACTTACAGCAAACAAGTGATGCTGTTAGTTTTTATTACAGTGTTCAAAATAGAAAAACAGGAATTAAAATTTCCTTTGCCATAATTTATTTATTGATTGTTTCTTTGTTATTATTTCTTTCTGTTATTATTTCTATTAATTTAGCCTCAAGATTAACTCTACCTATTGTAAATCTTATTGGTGCTTCAGAAAAAATTAGCGCAGGAGATTTAACAGCCAAAGTTCCTAAAGTAGAAACAAATAGAGAATTTGATAAATTAAATGAAAATTTTAATTCAATGATCGAAAAATTAAAAAAACAACAAGACAGACTTCTTATAACTGAAAGACATACTGCTTGGGAAAGTGTAGCCAGAAAGTTAGCACATGAAATAAAAAATCCCTTAACTCCAATCCAGTTGTCAATAGACAGAATAAGGGAAAAATATTTAAAAAATAATGAAAATCAAAACACAAATATATCTAAATATTTGGATACTATTAATAAACAAATCCAAGATATAGAGCATTTAGTAAATGAATTTTCAGATTTTGCTAGAATGCCAAAACCTATTTTAAAAAAAATTGAACTAAATAAATTAATATCTAGATCAATTAGTTTACATGAACTATCTGATTCAGAAATAAAATTTAACTTTATTAAAAGCAAAACTCAATCTTACATTAATGGTGATGAAGAACAGTTGAATAGAGTTTTTATAAATTTAATAAAAAATTCAATTGAGTCTATACATGAAAAGAAAAGAGAAAATGTTGATTTTAAAGGAAAAATTAACGTAGATATTGAGCGTGATAGTGACTATATATACGTTACTATTCTTGATAACGGCGTTGGTTTTGATCAAGTAGATAAAAAGAAAATGCTTACACCATATTTTACGACTAAGAAAAAAGGGTCTGGCTTAGGACTGTCAGTTGTGACAAAGATTGTAAGTGAACATAATGGTTTTAGTGCTTTTAACTCAGTTAAAAATGGAGCAAAGGTAGAGATTACTTTTCCTAAATATATATGAGCAAAGAAATTTTAGTTGTTGATGATAATTCTGATATCAGATTATTAATCTCAAGTATTTTAAAAGATAATGGCTTTTCAGTACGAGAATCAGCAAATTTCCAACAAGCCTTACATGAAATTAATAAAAAAATTCCTGATGTGGCGGTAATAGATGTAAAATTAGATAAAGGTGATAATGACGGCATTGAATTACTTGTTAATTTAAAAAAAATTAATGAAGACGTGCCGGTTATAATGATATCAGGTCATGCGAACGTACAAATGGCCGTTGATTCATTAAAATTAGGTGCATTTGAATTCCTACAAAAACCTTTTTCATCAGAGAGATTACTTAATTTCGTAAATAGAGCTGTTGAAAATTTAGACTTAAAAACTGAAAAAAAAGTATTGGAAAGCAAGCTTTTTCATTCTTATGAAGTTATAGGGGAAAGTCAATCAATCCTAAAGGTCAAGAGTTTAATTTCAAAATTAAGTGAAACAGAAAGTAGAGTGTTTATTTCAGGACCCGCAGGTTCTGGAAAAGAGTTAGTTGCGAGACAGATTCATAAACAATCATCTAGATCTTCAAAACCATTTGTTGTTGTTAATGGTGCCTTATTAGATCCAGAAAAATATGAACTTGAACTTTTTGGATCTGAAAATTCTGATGGTGTTACTAATTATGGTTTTTTTGAGAAAGTAAAAGATGGAACTTTATTAATTGATGAGGTTTGTGAAATACCTTTAGAAACACAAGCTAAAATTTTAAGAGTTTTAATTGATCAAAAATTCAAAAGATGCAACGGATCTCATGAAATTAATGTTAACGTGAGAATTATAAGCACTTCTAGTAAAAATATTAGAGAAGAGGTAGACAAGGGAAATTTCAGAGAGGATTTATATCACAGATTAAATGTTGTCCCAATTTTTTTACCTGCTTTGAAAGAAAGAACTGAAGATATTCCTCTATTATTAAATTACTTTTCAAAAAAAATATCTGAATTAAATGGAATCAATGAAACTAAACTAGATACAGATTTTGATTTATTCTATAAGTATGAATGGCCTGGAAATGTTAGAGAGTTAAGAAATCTAGTTGAAAGAATATCTATTCTTGCCGTTAATGAAAAACAGGTAGATATTAATAGTTTAGTCAGAGATGCTTTATCAAATAAAAATTTTGATTCAAAATCTAATTCCTACGAAAATGTTTTATCTTTCCCATTAAAAGAGGCTAGAGAAAAATTTGAAAAAGATTATTTAACTTCACAATTGAAAAAACACAAAGGTAATATTTCCAAAACGGCAGAATTCGTCGGAATGGAGCGATCAGCTTTACATAGAAAACTTAGAACATTAGGTATAAAAGGCGTTAATTAATATGAATATTATAATATGTGGAGCCGGCAGAGTTGGCTTCTCCATCTCTAAACAATTGTCTGCTCAAGGTCATTCTATCACTGTAATTGATCAATCTAGTGAATTTATTCAAAAGATTAACGATACTCAGGATGTAAAGGGAGTTGTAGGAAGAGCTACTTTTCCTTCAGTTTTAGAAAAGGCGGGAGCAGAAGATGCTGATATGATT
>CACIUJ010000019.1 GCA_902589795.1 uncultured Pelagibacteraceae bacterium
CCTAGGAGGATATGTAAAATTTTTTGGTGATAGAAATGTTTTTAGCCAAGCAGAACAGCAAGAAATTATTAATAAATATAACGATGAAGATAAAGAAAAATTATTTATATTAAAACCATTATATCAAAGATCAATAATAGTTGCTGCAGGACCCTTAGCAAATTTTCTCTTAGCTATAGTAGTTTTTACTATGATAAATATTTTTATTGGAAAAGATATTACTCCAGCTGTTATAGATGAAGTTCAAGAAAATAGTCCTGCATTTATTTCTGGCTTTAAAAAAAATGATGTAATTTTATCTGTAGATAATAAAAAAACAGAAAGTATTTTACAAGTTTCTACTTACATAAATATATCAAGCAAGGAAACGATAGAATTTGTAATAAAAAGAGATGATAGAGAAGTTTCTTTATTTGTAAAACCAATAGTTATTGAAGATGAGGATTTATTTGGCAACTTAACAAAAAAAAAAATTATTGGAATAAAATTATTACCTCCTAATGGTAAGTTTCAGAAACAACGTCTTGCTCCTACAGACGCTATTTATTCTTCTATAAAAGAAGTCTGGTTTGTTACGATTACCTCTCTAAATTATTTAGGGAAAATGATTGTAGGAAAATCTGATACGTCACAACTTGGAGGTCCTATTAAAATTGCTAAAATTACTGGCCAAGTAGCAGAGTACGGTATAGTGCCTTTTTTAAGTGTAATGGCTTATATTTCAATTAGTCTTGGTTTTATAAATTTACTTCCCATTCCGATGCTTGATGGTGGTCATTTAATGTTTTATTTAGTGGAGAAAATACTGGGCAGACCATTAAGTCAAAAAACTCAAGAAGGTTTTTTTCGAATCGGTTTATTTTTGTTATTTTCTCTAATGTTTTTCGTCACTTTTAACGATTTAAGGGATATAGGCTTATTTTAAAATTAAGCTTAGAAAACTTATAATCTAATAAAAAACCTAGTAAAATAGCCACTTTTTTATTTAGCAACTATATATTGTGTTGATATCTTTCAGTAATACTAAAAAATTTGTTGATTTTATTGATATTTATGAGAAGAGTTAAAAAAGCATAATAAAAAGGGGCTAAAATGAACAAAAAACAACTTGTTGCAAAGATATCTTCTTCAATGAATCTTAGTAAAGCTGATGCAGAGCGTCAATTTGATGGAATTACTGAGATTATTTTAAACTGCTTGAAAAGTGATGAGCAGGTTAAAATTGCTGGTTTTGGTACATATAAGGTCGCAAAAAGAAAAGCTAGAGTGGGCAGAAATCCAAGAACGGGAGAACAGATCCAAATTGCTGCTTCACAAAAAGTTAAATTTTTGCCAGCAAAAGCATTAAAAGAAATGTTTAATAAATAAACTTTAAAAACAGCCTTTGTTTGCATAAATCAAGGGCTGTTTTTTTTCTACAAGAATATTAGTAATTTTCATTCTCATTCCAAATTTTCTTCCAATCAACATTAGGAGGAAGGCCAAAAATGGAATTTATATTAGTACAATGCATAGCAAGCGAAGGTATTGGGGATAAGCAATATTCTGATTTATATATATCATGCAAAGGTTGCTCAAAAGGATAATGTTCATGTTGGCACATTGAAACTAGCTTTTCCCAATATTTTTCAAGCATTTTTTTGCTAGTCAAGAAAGTACATAAAGTCTCATCAACTTTTCTCCAATGTTTGCTTGAACCTAAAAAAATATTAGTAGAATCGATTTTAGTGTACAAATAAGGATAGTCTGCTGGACAGAAAAATATTTCCTTCTTTAAGTGTGAGGCTATACGCTCATAAGCTGTAATAATTTCATTAAAAGTATTTTTTTCATGAATATAGTCGTCTTCAACAAAATATATTAGGTCTTTGCAATTTTTTTTTGCAATTAAAAGTGAGTTATGAATATTAGACATGTTAGACATTTGATTTTCAGTAACTTTTTCATTTTTTGAATTTATTTGGTTAATGTTATTTTTAAACTCATTAATATTAACTGAAACTAAAGAATAACTAAGACCTGACTTTTGTAGTTGATGTTTCATCTGTTGTATATCTCCTTCTTTAGAATTAAAATCAGATATGATAATATCAAATTTTATATTAGGGAAAGAAATTTTAGCTAATTTTAGAGATTCAATCAAAGAATTTAAAGATCTAAAAGTATATTCAGATTTTTCTTTTTCAAATAATCTTTTTTTATTTTGCGTTAACATATGTACATTTGTGCAAGACCTAAAAATTATAGTTAATGCATGGACTTTTCTTGAAATTTTTGTTTCACCCAAAGGTAAAGTTATAGATTTTTTTCCTTGAATATTTAAATTTTCATTTAATTTTTTTTGTTGAGTTGGGATACTAAAATTACTTTGATCAATAATTTCATATCCTAATATTCTACAAATTTTTATAAATATTTTTTTTAAAAAACTGTTTTTTAATTTATGATTTTGAATTTTCATATTTTTTTAATCATGAAAACCAAGTCTTTTTGCAAAAAAGATTCGTATCATCCAATAGAAGATAAGCCCAACTGGTCCACTTAAATAAACCAAAAACAGAGGAATAAAAACTAATTTACGGGGCACATTATATTTAAAAGCATCTCTAGCTATCCAAGAACCAGTAAAAAGATTTATAGAAAGAAAATGAAGCCAAAAAACAAGCAAATAACTTTCAATGGAAAATATGGTATAGAGATTATCTAGACTAAGGTAAATTTTAAATAGATCTGAAAATGATTCACCTGATAAAAAAGCGTGATACAATAGGTAGCAATATACTGAACCCAATATAAGCGGCAAAATTATTGAATTTATAAGTATTTGTGTAATTTTGCTGTTTGGTATTAGTATTAACATTAGCCAAAATGGTAATACCCCAAAACTTGACCATATATAGATGTTTTCAAACGTTAAATATATTTCAAACTGTGATAACATATAATTTTAAGTTTTTAACATAGTATATTCATAAAGTGAATCCTATAAGAAATAAGAAAGATTTAGAAGAGTCTGTAACAGAAATAAGGAAATATGCTTATTTTTATTTAGAAAAATACAGTGCATCTAAGCAACAGTTAAGGATCTATTTATTTAAGAAATTAATAAAAAAAAATGAGAAAATATATAACAAGAAAGAGTTGTTGGATTTAATAGATACTGTAATTTTGACTTTAGAAGATCAAAAATTACTAAATGACAAATATTATTCAGATTCGAGGTCAAAAGTACTACTTAGACGAGGGTATTCATTGAATAAAATTAGATACAGTTTAATTAAAAAAGGAATTAGTGATAAATATATAAAATCTAGCATTTTAAAGATTAAAGAAAACGAAACAGATCCAGATTTTTTTTCAGCAATTAAAATGTGTAAAAAACGTAGAATTGGACCATGTCGGGAGGAAGGTAATAGGACTTTATTTTATAAAAAAGACATTTCTATACTAGCTAGATCTGGTTTTAGTTATGAAATTTCAAAAAAAGTTTTAGATATTCCGAAAGAAGAGTTTAAAAAATTGTCTAAAATGATTTAATTATGGAAAGTTTCAAATTTTTTTTTATTATTTTTTGATAAATAATAATCTAGTCTTTTTTTTAAAGCTCTTTTTACAATAAAAAAAAACCCAACTCCAAATATTGTTACTAGGATTACAATAATAGATATTGTTTTAAACATTTTTATTAATATTTATTTAATTTTTATTTTTGAGATTGGTTACTTATTTTTATTTCCATCTCTTTAGGAGCATAACTTTGTTGCAATATTTCACCATTAATTGCATCAAAAGCATGTTGGCTAATTGTTTTTCCAGTACTTTTTTTAACCATATAATTTCCTGCAGATGTAATACCAGATTGAATTATAGAGGCTGTGCTAAATCCAGAAGTTGCTGGACCTATCAGAGCCATTGGAGCCATAAAGCATCCAGATAACAATAGACCTGTGATTGTTAAAAATAACAATTTCTTCAACATCGAATCCCCTCAAAAAAATTATCCTATATTTTTATCAATTAAAAAAAAAGGGAAGAAAATGTCTTTTATTACAACTTATGGTTGTAAGTTATTTGCTTAAATTGCCTGATCTTTTTGCTAGTAATGGTAAATTTTTAAAATCTTTTTTGCCGTAGAAAATTTTTTTTTCATCATGTGTTGTTACAGATCCTCCTGCATGCTCAAGTATAACATGCCCCGCAGCTATATCCCATTCAGAAGCTCTAGCCATAGCAGCGTAAATATCAGCTTCTCCAGATGCTAAAATACAAAATTTTAGAGAGCTCGACATTTTAATTTTTTTTGTAACTTTATATTTTTTATAAATATCCAATATTTCAACTGGCGTACCTGCTGAATTTTCTAAACCAATTATCTCATTATTATTTTTTTTCTTACAATCTAAAACAATTTTTTTCCCATTATTAATTTCAAATGCTAAATTTTTTCCATATGAATAAAATAACCTATTTTTCGCAGGAGCATAAATAATACCCAAAACAGGCTTTAAATCTAATATCAACGCAGCATTTAATGTATATTCGTCTTTTTTACTAATATAATCCTTGGTTCCATCTATTGGGTCAAGTAACCAGAAAGTTTTGTATGTATTTTTTACTTTTAAGTTAACAGTTTCTTCTGAAATTATAGGTATATCAGGTGTTAAGCTTTTAATTTTAATTTTTAAGATTTTATCAACTGCTAAATCGCCATCAGTAACTGGTGTACGATCAGATTTAATTGTAATTTTAACTCCCCTTATGCTAATTTCTTTTGCTATTTGGCCAGCATTTAAGAAAGTATCTAAAAGTCCTTCAGTTATTTCTTTTAAGTTTAATTTAGTCAATTTTATTAATTTTTTTTAAAACAATATTGTTACTATTTATAACCTTCTTTCCAACATTCTCAAAATTCACTGTTACTTTGCCCTTTATTATTGATTGTATTTGCCCAATACCCCAATTTTTATTTTTTGGATTTATCACAAAATCACCTGGTTCATAGTCTAAAAACATAATGGAAAAATATCATTTTATATAATAAAACATAGGTATTATTTAATGAATAACATATCAAGAAAAACTAATACATTAGGCTTTATGAAACACCCCAAGGATACCAAGGTTGTAGTTGCTATGTCTGGAGGGGTAGACTCTTCAACGGTGGCAGGATTAATGAAAAAAAGCGGTTACAAAGTTGTAGGTATAACATTAAAACTTTATGATGATAGCAAAACTTCAAAAAAGGGCAGACAATGTTGTGCTGGACAAGACATATTGGATGCCAAAAGAGTAGCCCAAAAACTAAATATAGAGCACAAAATACTATATTATCAAAAAAAATTTAAAGAACATGTGATTGATTCATTTATAAATAGTTATGTCGAGGGAGAGACCCCAATACCTTGTGTACAATGTAATCAAACAGTTAAATTCAGGGATCTATATTCATATGCAAAAGAAATGAAAGCAGATGCATTAATAACTGGTCACTATGTTAAAAGGGTCGAAAAAGATGGTTTTGCTCACATGTATAGAGCTAAAGATTTAACAAAAGATCAAAGTTATTTTCTTTTTAACACAACTCAAGAACAGCTTAATTTTTTAAGATTTCCATTAGGATCTAAAAACAAGGAAGAGACTAGAAAAATTGCATCAAAGTTAAAACTAAATGTTGCAGATAAACCAGATAGTCAAGATATATGTTTTGTACCTAATGGGGATTATGCTTCTGTAATTAAAAAATATAGACCTCAGTCATTTAAAAAAGGTAACATTTTAGATACTAGTGGAAAAATAATAGGACAACATGACGGAATTATTAATTTTACCATTGGTCAAAGGAAAGGTATTGGAATTTCTCACAAGGAACCCCTTTATGTTGTTGAAATCAATTCAAAAGAAAATGAAGTTATAGTTGGCAAAAGGAAAGATTTATTAATAAAAAAAATTTTTTTAAAGAATATAAATATACTAGATAAAAAAAGACTGTTAGAAAAAAACTTGTTTATTAAAGTTAGATCTACAGGAAGATTGATTAAATCCAAAACTAAGCTACTTGAAAAGCATGCCGAGGTATATTTACAAGAGGAAGAAACAGGAATATCTCCTGGGCAAGCTTGTGTTTTTTATTCAAAAGATAAGGTTGGGGATAAAATACTTGGAGGGGGCTGGATAGCCAGTACAGAGAATAGTTTTTTGTCCCCAAAGTTAACAGCATAAAAAGAACTAACTAAAAACAACTAATTAGTGATTTAAAATTTATTATTGTTATGTTTTAATGATTGGTAATTAAGAGGCAACTCTTAACTGGCCAGGTAAGGAAAAACCGAGAGGTTCAAGCTTATCGGGCAGAAAACGGGGGGCAGTAGTACTAAACAGTCCCTGTGGGTGGTACGAAGGTAGTACTTCAACAGCGTACCAAAACTTTCGTTCATGCACCTTCGGGTGTGTGAACAGAGGTTTTTTCATCACTTTTCCAAAACAAATAAGTTAAAAAGTAAAATAACACGATTCCTAAAAAGTAATTCCATTCTAAAGCATGTTTAAAATGCGTATAATCAGATGAGTTTAAAATTGGGGCAGATAATACTGCTACGATAATTAAAACAGTAACCAAAATTATTTTTAGTATTAAGATTTTATTGTTAATAAATTTTAGTATTTTGTTTTTAACTTTCAAAATACTTTTAACTAATAAAGCTTGGGCTATTAACTCAAAAATAATAAATCCTAACAAAATAAATCTTTTTGAAAATTTATATAAGTTCGCTTCGTAGTTAATTCCCAAAAAAATTGAATGAAGTATGAGAAATACAGCAGAGCCAATCCCAAAAAATAAAAAATATTTATTTTTTTCATCATTATTATCTATTTTCTGAAAAAGTTTATTGTTTGTTATCCAATAGTGAATAAGAAGAAAAGCAGTTAAAATCATCCCAGGTTTAAATAATAGATAAGCAGGATAAGTTCTAGCAGATCTACTTATTGAAAGACTTCCATCCAAATATGGTATTGTAAAACCAGATCTTCCTATTTGATCAACTACAAATATTGTATTTTCAAAAAGTTCATAGTTAATAGAAATAAACAAACAGGAATTAAGGGTAATTACTGGTATAATAAAAATCCAGATGCTGGTTCTTTTAATTCTATTTAGCTCTTTCACTTAAAGCTTATTTCTTTTTATTTCTTTTTCGAGCTCTTCTTTTTTTAGACCCCATTTTTCTTCGGCCTCTGTGTTTTTTTGGGTAACCCATTTATACATTCCTTTTTTAATTTTATTAATTGACCTTATCGAGTGGATATAGCATTCTCTGATTTTGTTATCAAATATTTTATGAAAAAGTCTATAAAAACATATTTAAAGACTGCCGCAAAGGATTATACGTCTAGGTCAGTTAACCCACCTGTTGTTCGTGCATCCACAATACTATTTAAAACAATCCAAGAATTAAGGAAATTTCAAAAAGATTTTATAAGCAAAAAAACACCTGAAGTAGAACATTGGGATTATGGCAGATCAGGAACTCAAACAACTGTACAATTGCAAAAAATGTTAAGAGGCTTAGAGGAAGCTTATCAAGTATTTTTAACTCCAACAGGCTTTGCTGCTGTTGCTTTATCAATAATGAGCATTTGTAGACCTGGAGACGAAATTTTAATTTCTGACGGGGTTTACAGACCAACACAAAAACTTACAGATGATTTATTAAAAGAATTTAAAGTAAAAACTGTTTGGTATAACCCAAGTAGTTTTGAAGATTTTAAAAATAAAGTTACAAGAAAAACTAAACTCATTTATGTGGAGAATCCAGGGAGCAATACTTTTGAAATGAATGATTTAGGAAAAATAGTTTCTTTAGCAAAAAGCAAAAATATATTTACAGCCATTGATAATACATGGGCAACAGCATATTTTTTTAAGCCATTAAAATTAGGTTTTGATATAGCAATAACATCTGCAACTAAATACTATTCAGGTCATTCTGATGTTATGGCAGGAACGGTTGCAGTTAATAAAAAAGCTTATGAAAAAGTTTGGTGGTATAACCATGTATCTGGTTATAGATTATCATCTGATGATGCTTATTTAATCATTAGAGGTTTAAGAACTTTAGATATAAGACTTGAAAAACATCAAGAAAGTACAAAAAAAATTATTAATTTTTTAAAAAATCAAAGAAAAATAAAAAAAATATTATATCCTTACAAACCTTCATCAAGAGAATTTAAACTATTAAAAAAATATTATTCTGGAGCCTCAGGGTTATTAAGTTTAATTATAAAAAGTAAAAGTAAAAATTCAGTATATAAATTTATTAATTCATTAGAACTTTTTGGAATTGGGTATAGTTGGGGTGGATTTGAAAGTCTTGCTGTTTATACTGATCCAGTAGAATTAGGCACAAGACGTTATTTTAAATTAGAAAAAAATGAACATTTAGTACGTCTCCATATAGGACTCGAAGATCCAAAAGATTTAATAAATGATCTTAAAAAATCTTTAAAATTTATTAAATGACAAAAGAAAAATTTTTTCCTAGTAACACAGCTCTTTTTACACTTATTTCAGCATGTTTTATAGTCGCGATATTCATGGGACTGCGTATGGTCTTTGGAATGTTTACAGATTTTTTTGTAAAAGATTTACAGTGTACAATTACAGAATTTGGTCTTGCAATAGGATTACAAATGTTAATGTGGGGTATGTTTGCTCCAATCTTTGGCGCTTTAGCAGATAAAATTGGAAGTGGAAAAGTTACAATGATTGCAGCCCTCTTTGTAGCGCTAGGAATTTATTTGCTTTATTCGGGCCCAAATACAGGAATATTTTTTCAAATTAACCTTGGCTTATTAATTGGAATTGGTTTAGGCGGGACAGCAATAAGTGTTCAGATCGCTGCAGTTGGAAAGCATTTCTCAAACAAAACTAGAGGAATGGCAATAGGAATTGTAGTAGCCATGGCATCGATTGGTTATTTTTTTTCTCCTATATACACAAAATTTGCTTTATCTACGTTTGGTTGGGAAAAAACACTAAACACATATTTGTACTTTGTTTTATTTGGAATAATTGCTGCAATCTTTCTGCGTGAAGTTAAGAAAGAAAAGAATATTAACGAAAGTATTAAAGTAGATAGTCAAACACTTACAGAGGCTTTAAAAGAAGCATTTAATCACAAAGGTTTTATACTTTTAATACTTGGTTTTTTTGTATGCGGCTTTAATATAACTTTAGTTTCAGCCCACATACCTCTTTACATTCAAGAGCGCGGTTTTGAAATATGGACAGCTGCTGCAATTTTATCTTTAATAGGCCTTTTTAATGTTTTTGGAACACTATCATTTGGTTATTTATCAGGAAAGTATAGTAAAAAAATATTATTAAGTATTTTATATTTTGCACGTGGAATTGTGCTAATTTTGTTTCTAATTCTTCCAACATCAACTTATGTAGCGATAGGTTTTGGAGTGCTTTACGGGTTTCTTTGGTTAGCAACTATTCCACCAACAAATGGGATTATTTCTCAAGTTTTTGGAACAAAATATTTAGCAACTTTATATGGAATAGTTTTTTTTAGTCATCAAATTGGATCTTTTTTAGGTGCCTACCTAGGTGGATATTTTTATGATGAATATGGATCGTTTGATTACGCTTGGTATCTATCAATAGCACTTTCTTTTTTTGCAGCATTAGTACATTTACCAATAGACGAAAAACCATTGCCAAGACTTGCCACAATATAAAAACTGAAGTATAAAAAAATATGAAAAAAATTCTTGTTATGGGATTGCCTGGCTCAGGCAAAACAACTTTGGCTTCAAAGTTAGTTCCATTGTTAAAAGCAAAATGGGTTAATAACGATGAAGTAAGAAAAGCTGCTAACGATTGGGATTTTTCTGAGGAAGGAAGAATAAGACAAGCAAAGAGAGTTGCTGATATAGCTGAAAAATATAAAAAAGAAGGTAAGTATAATTATTTAGTTGCAGATTATATTTGTCCTACGCCGCAAACAAGAAAATTATTTAATGCAGATTATATTGTTTGGATAAACACAATTAAGGAAGGAAGATTTGACGACACAAATAAAATGTTTGTAAAACCTGAAAAATTTGATTTTGAGGTAACAACACAAGACGCTGAGTCTTGGGCAAAAAAAATAGCGGAGGAATTAAAATAATGTCATATAAATGGGACAACAAAAAACCAACAGCACAAATGCTAGGAAGGTGGCAACCTTTTCATGACGGTCACTATGCGTTATTTGAGGAAATAATTAAAAAAACAGGGCAAGTTTGTATTCAAGTTAGAGATGTTCAAGGAGTTGAGGACAATCCTTTTAATTTTGAAACAGTAAAAAAAAATATAGAAGAAAGATTAAACCCTAAATACGAAAATAGATTTAAAGTTATGTTAGTGCCAAATATTACCAATATTAGTTATGGTAGAGGGGTAGGCTACAAAATCGAAGAAGTGGTTTTGCCTGAAAAAATTCAACAGATTTCAGCTACAAAAATTAGGGCTAAAATGAGAAAAGAAGGAAAGTTAAAATAAGAATTACAACTTTAAGTTGATAAAAAAATTTGTCACAAAGCTCTAATCTTTCTTGATTAAATATACGAAAAAGATAATGATCTAAATAAACAAATTTATGGAGGAATAATGTTTTCAAATGAGTTAAATAAAAAGTTAGATAAATATCACTTACTAAACCATCCATTTTACAAATCATGGAATGAGGGTAAATTAACAAGAAAGATAATAAAGGATTATGCTGAGCAATATTACCAACACGTGAAAGCATTTCCTCGTTATATCAGCGCTACACATTCTTTATGTGAAGACATAGAGAAAAGAAAAATTCTTCTTGAAAATCTTCAAGACGAAGAAAACAGAGATGGCGACCACCCAAAACTTTGGAGAAATTTTGCTGCCGCAATGGGATCAGATAAAAAAGAGATTGAGTCTGTAAAAAAAGAAAAATTTACGGCAGAATTAATTGATAATTTTTTCAAAAATGGAAGAGCTAGTTACGCTGAGGGCTTAGCTTCTCTTTATACTTACGAAAGACAAATTCCAGAAATAGCCGAAACAAAAATAAGAGGCTTAAAAAATCATTATGGAGTTTCTTCAAAAGAGGGGCTAGAATTTTTTGAAGTTCATAAAACTGCTGATACATACCACAGAGTAGCATGTGAAAAACTACTTGATGGTTTATCTAAAGAAGAACAAGAGAAAGCGGAGAAATCAGCTTTATCTACAGCCAAATATCTTTGGAATTTTTTAACTGGAATGGCAGTTAAGCATAATATTCCAATGCAAGTGGCTGCTTAATTAAATAGGAATTGTAAAATATTAATAATAGACGGTTTTTAAAAAGAACCGTCTATTAATTTTTTAAAAGATAAGGAATATAAATTGATTAACAATAATCCGTTTTCAATACTTTCAGAAACTGTATCACCGTTAGCAATGCAAAGCTTTGTTATTGTCATGGGATTATTAGTAATAATAGGAACTTTGGTAGATATAATCCATAAAAAAAATGTAAAGTATTTTTTTGAAAATGCTAAAAAAGCAAAAAAATCTGCAAAAAAAATACTTACAACAGGAGAAAAAACTTCTGTTGTTTTAAAAACAATTGCTAGTGATATTGCCACCACTTCAGAGTTAGGAGCAGGGAAAAGAAGAATAGCTCATCTTCTTGGTATGTACGGAACTATTTTATTTTGGATTGGTTCAGTAGTCATGATTTTTTGTTACCATTCATCATCTTCAGTAACTCCATCAGTATGGCCAATTATTTGGCATGTTGGTGCTATTATGACGGTTCTTGGTGGATCTTGGTTTTGGTTCTTTTTAAGAGTAGATGTCTATTCGGAAGCTCAACCTTGGTATAGAATTATTAAAGCAGATTTATTTGTATTGGCACTTGTAGCATCTTCTTTTTTTGGATTAGCTTGGTCTTTTTTACAATCTTTAAGCTTAAATGATAGATGGGACGATAAAGTATTTTTAATTTTATTTGTAATCTCAAACCTCGTTTTATTTGGTGGAGTATATTGGTCTAAATTTGCACATATGTTTTATAAACCCGGAGCAGCAATACAAAAAAATTTGGCCGAAGCCGATGGTTCTATGGACAATTTGCCACCACCAGCTGATGCGCCTGAAAAATTTGGATTAGGTATTAAACGTGAGGCACCAAAGCACTATTAATATGTATATAAATTATATAAATATGGAACAAAAATAATATGTCAACTTTTGTATATATGACTCGTTGTGATGGCTGTGGGCACTGCGTTGATATTTGCCCATCTGACATTATGCACATAGACGAAACTATTAGACGTGCAAAAAATATCGAACCTAATTTTTGCTGGGAATGTTATTCATGCGTAAAGGCTTGTCCAAACCATGCTATTGACGTTCGTGGATATGCGGATTTTGCTCCAATGGGACATAGCGTTAGAGTAAGAAGAGAAGAAGAAAAGGGTACTATTTCTTGGAAGATTAAATTCAGAAACGGGACAGAAAAAGACTTTGTTTCTCCAATAACAACAAAACCTTGGGGAAAATTTATTCCAAAACTTGCTGAAGGAGAAAAGCCAAACCAAGGTGAAATTAATTCACAAATTCTTTACAATGAACCCAAAGGCTTAAACACAAAAAAGGATTTGCCAACAATTGATAAAAATACATTTAAAAAAGGTGTTTATTATTAATGGCAAAACATAAAACTCATCACGAAGAGTGCGATATACTTGTTGTTGGTGGTGGAATGGCAGGTACCGGTGCAGCTTTTGAAGCAAGGCATTGGGGAAGAGATTTAAAAATTATTTGTGTTGAAAAAGCAAATATTGATAGAAGCGGTGCAGTTGCCCAAGGTCTTTATGCAATTAACTGTTACATGGGAATGCAATGGAATGAGAATCAACCAGAAGATCATGTTCGGTATGCTCGTAATGATCTAATGGGATTGGTAAGAGAAGATCTTGGTTATGATATGGCTCGTCACGTAGATTCCACTGTGCACATGTTTGATGAATGGGGTTTACCCATGATGAAGAATCCTAAAACTGGACGTTATCAAAGAGAAGGTAAGTGGCAAATAATGATTCATGGAGAAAGTTACAAACCAATAGTAGCTGAGGCAGCAAAAAAATCTGCTGATAAAATTTATAATCGAATAATGGTTACCCACTTATTAATGGATGAGAATGATGAAAATAGAGTTGGCGGTGCCGTAGGATTTAATATGCGAACAGGGGACTATTATGTATTTAGAGCTAAAACAGTAATTGTTGCAGCTGGTGGAGCATCACATATTTTTAAACCAAGAGCGGTAGGAGAAGGCATGGGAAGAACTTGGTATGCACCTTGGAGCAATGGTTCCGCTTATGCTTTACCAATAGCAGCAGGTGCAAAAATGACTCAAATGGAAAATAGAATTGTTCTATGTAGATTTAAAGATGGTTATGGTCCAGTAGGTGCTTATTTTTTACATTTAAAGACTTACACACAAAACGCTAACGGAGAGAATTACGAAAAAAAATGGTATGAGCAAACAAAAAAATTAGTGGGAGAATATATTGATCATCACCCAACACCAACATGTTTACGAAATCATGCTTTCGTTCAAGAAGTTATGGCTGGCGGTGGACCAATTCAAATGGTCACTAAAGAAGCTTTTCAAGATCCACATTTAGAAACAGTAGGCTGGGAGAATTTTCTTGGTATGACCGTTGGACAAGCAGTTGTTTGGGCTTCTCAAAATATCGATCCTAAATATACTAATCCTGAACTAACTACTTCAGAACCATACGTAATGGGTTCTCACGCAACATGTTCAGGGGCATGGGTAAGTGGTCCAGAAGATATTTCCCCTCCTGAATATTTCTGGGGATATAATAGAATGATGACGATCCAAGGTCTTTTTGGAGCTGGAGATACCGTGGGTGGAAGTGCACACAAATTTTCTTCAGGATCTTTTACAGAAGGTCGTTTAGCAGCAAAAGCAGCAGTTAAATATATAGAAGATCAAAAAGCAAAAAATATAAAAGTTAGCGAAAAACAATGTGAAGATTTTAAAAAAATTATATATAAACCATTAGAAAATTATACTGTAGGTAGAAATGAAATTACTGGTGGTACGGTTTCTCCAAGTTATTTTTCACCAATTCAGGGTTTGCAACGCCTTCAAAAAATTATGGATGAATATGTTGGTGGTATTTCTGTTAATTATATGACTAATGAAAATTTGCTTAAAAAAGGACTAGATTTACTAAAATGGCTAGAAGAAGATTTAGAACATGTTGGTGCAGAAGATTACCATCAGCTTATGCGTGCTTGGGAACTTAAACATCGAGCAATTACCTCACAATGTGTAACAGAACATACTCTATTTCGTAAAGAAACACGTTGGCCTGGATATTACTATCGTGGTGATCATATGAAATTAGATGATGAAAACTGGCATTGCTTAACTGTTTCACGTAGAGATCCTAAAACTGGAAAATTCACAATGGAAAAAATTCCGGTTTACCATATAATTGGCGATAAAGAGAAGAAAAAAGCTTCATAATTTAAAAAATATTAAACATGAGTCTTCTGGACAAAAAAGACGATGAAATATTTAAAATAGCAGAACCCATATGGGATAATCTTGTTAAATCATCAAACACAAAAGATTATGGAAGTTTTACGAAGGACTTTTCATCACAGATGCTATACGGCGCAAATGAAGTTGAGCTAGGAAAACAATGGGCGAACAATAAATTATTGACAAATTTATCAAACAAAAAAGATTTTTTAGGATGCATAAGAAGAAATGGTTATGTTACGGTTGTTATAAAACAAACAAGCAATACTATTCCTGGAGATTTTCTAGGAAGGCTTGTCCTGGGCGTTGAAGGTAATCTAGTCAAAGTTTTTGGTGCGACAATATTTTAATGTTAAATAATTATCATAGTTCTGGTCAAAATATTAACTTTGTGTTACGTAAGAATTATGCTTCAAACCTTCAATAACAATTATGCAAAAATAATTAAAAAATTACCACAGCAAATGTGGAAAACTGCTTATTATACGGTATTAGCTGTTACATGGAGCACAATTATTGTTGGTACATTTTTATTGTTGAAATAAAAATAATATCTTACTTTAGCAAATAAAATTTATGAAAAATTTTTTTTTAATTTGTTTTATTGTAATTATTTCAACCTCAGTTCTTGGAGATGATAAAATGAAATTGGGGTTAGATGTTTATAATAATAAAGCTCAATGTGGAACTTGCCACACTTTAAATGCTGCTGGTTCAGAAGGGCAAATTGGACCTAACTTAGATAATCTTAAACCACAAGTCCCACAAACTGTGATTGCCGTTACCAATGGTATCGGAGTCATGCCACCATGGGGAGGAATTCTATCAGATGAAGAAATTGAGGCGGTTGCATACTATATATTTATGAGTACTAAGGACTAGTCCTTTAAATATGAAATTGCTTTTATATGCGAAGGTTTAGTTTCACAACAACCGCCTAGAATAGTAGCTCCTCTAACTACCATTTTTTTTGAAAATTTCAAAAATTTTGTATTTGTATAATCATCCCTGGTACCCATAATTTCCGCTGGATTGGTTGCTCTTTTATCTTTGGGAGATGCAAATTTATGAACGGGAAGAGGTTCATCCATTTTCCATAGATTTGCTTTATAACCAAATGGTATTTTTAGTTTTTTAATTTCATCAATAGAATTTTCTATTATTTCTGGAGATACACAGGCTAAAATTATACCTAACCAATTTTTATTTTTACATTGTTTTACTACTTGACCAACACTTTCATTTGATGGAAGTTTTCCATTTCTTTTAATGTGCAAACCAACCAAAACAGGTAAATTTAATTTTTCAGTTACATTTAGTGCCAATTCACATTCTTTACTTCCACACAAAACATCTAAATAATAAAAATCCACAAAAGGTTTTAATAAAACAGCTTGGTCGTAAAAACCTTTTTCTATTACTTTTTTATCTCTTTCATCTAGAACATAAGTTTGATTTTGAGCTGGAAGACTTCCTGCTATAAAAATTTTTTTTTTTGAAATTTCTTTTGCTTTTAATGCTAGTTCGCCAGCTTTTTCATTTGCATAATTAAACTGCTTCTCCACCTTATTATCTTTCATTCTGTTTCTTCGTGCTGAGAAATTATTAGTAACAATTACATCAGCTCCTGAATTTATGAAATCTAGATGAGTATCAATAATAAGTTGATGATATTTTTTATGAATTAAGGCTGTGGCAGACCAAAGAGAGCCTGTTGCTTCTAAACCTTTTGCAAGCAACATTTGGCCCATGCCACCATCTAGGATTCTTTTTTTAGAAAAGTAATTAATATCCATATAATATCTATATATTAGTAAATAAATACCTTAAGTAAACTTAATAAATTTGCTAAATGCTATCAAATTCAGATAATACAATTTTACTTAAATGAAAAAAAATAAAATAAAATTATTGTGCACTCTAGGTCCTTCCACAATTAATAAAAATTTTTTAAAATTTGCAAAGGGTAAAATCAATTTACTGAGGCTTAATATGTCTCATTTAGATATTAATAAACTGCCAGAAATTATTAAATATGTAAAAAAAATAACTAGAATCCCTATATGCATTGATACCGAAGGTGCCCAAATAAGAACTAAAATAAAAAAAAAAATTTTTTATAGAAAAAATAAAATATTCAAGATTAATTATAGTGGAAATGGCAACTTTAATCTTTATCCAAATACAGTATTTAAAAAAATTAGAAAAGGAGATGTTTTGTTAATAGGTTTTGATAATTTAAAGGCGATAGTTTTAAAAGTGAATAAAAACTTTATTTTACTTAAAACAGTTTTGCCTGGATTGGCCGAAAATAACAAAGGAGTCCATATTGAAAATAGAAAAATTTATCTAAACTGTCTTACCAACAAAGATCTTGAGGCCATCAAAATAGGTCAAAAAATGAATATTAAACATTACGCTCTGTCCTTTACTAATAATGTTTATGATATGAATAAATTTAAAGAGAAACTCAAAAAGGAAAATAAGATTTTTAAGATAGAAACTTTAAAAGCTTTAAAAAACATAAAAGAAATACTAAAAAATGGAGATGAGTTTATAATCGATAGAGGCGATTTATCAAAGGAAGTAAAGATTGAAAATATTCCTTACTATCAAAGAAAGATTTTGAAAATTTCAAAAAATTATAAAAATAAAAAAATTTATATAGCAACCAATCTTTTAGAAAGCATGATAAGTAGTCAATACCCAACAAGAGGAGAAGCAAATGATATATTCAGTTCTCTTGAAATGGGTGCTACTGGACTAGTTCTTGCGGGCGAAACTGCTGTAGGAAAATATCCTGAGTTAGCAACACTTTTTGTGAAAAAAATAATTAAATCCTTTACAAACAAAAATGCAATTTAATTTTATATCTAAGATACAAAGCAAAATACATAGATTGACTGGAAATACAATAATTCAATTTGGTCCTCCAAGAAGCGGAACCACTCTAGTTTACAATATAATAAAAGATATTTTTCCAAATAAGAATGTTGAGACTAGACATTATTATAGAGAAAAAGATAAAAGATTTCCTACTATTGTAACTTATAGAAATCCTCTTGATTCCATTAGTTCATCTATATTGCGA
>CACIUJ010000020.1 GCA_902589795.1 uncultured Pelagibacteraceae bacterium
ACGCAAAAGAAAAAATTTCAAAACAATTGGGTGATGGAAAACTACTTTCAAAAATTATAAAAAAAACTGTTATATACGATTTTAGAAAAAACGATTTAGAAAACGGTGGGCAAGGTGCACCACTGACACCTATTTTTCACAAATTATTAAAAAAAAAAATTAATATTAAAAGTGTAACATTTGTAAATATAGGAGGCATAACAAATGTAACTAATTTTATAAATGACGAAAGTATGTCAGGAACTGATATTGGACCGGGAATGTGTTTAATAGATAAATGGATAAGAGAAAAAACTAAAAAAAATTATGATGAAAAAGGTATAATAGCAAAATCTGGAAAAATTAACAAGTTAGCCTTAGATAAACTTATTAAAAACTTTTACGCAAAAGAAAGCATTTTGTATCCAGGTCGAGTTCAGTCTTTTGATACAAAGTATTTTAATTTTTCTTTTGTAAAAGATTTATCATTTGAAGATGGGGTTGCTACCCTAACAGCATTTACTGCAAAAATAATAATTTCTGCAATTAAAACTTTAAACAATCCTGAAAAAAAAATAATTTTATGTGGAGGTGGACGAAAAAATAATTTTTTAGTCGAAAAATTAAAAGAAGAAAATAATTTTGTGAAATTAATTGATGAATATAATATTGATGGAGATTTTATTGAATCACAGGCATTTGCTTATCTTGCAATTAGATCTTATTTAAATTTACCAATTTCCTTTCCTCAGACTACTGGTGTAAATAAACCTTGTACTGGTGGGATAGTAGTTAAACAATAACTGTCTTGCTTTTTAAATATTTACTTATAGAAGTCGATAATTCTTTTTCTTTTCCTTTATAAAAATGATTAGCATTTTGTATTACATCAAATTTCACATCAATATTTTTTTGTAAACTTAATCTTTTTTTTAAATTTAATAAACTTTCTTCTGAAACCAATTCATCATTTTTTCCATAGGTTACTAACCCCGAAATAGGACATGGAGCTAAAAAGGTGAAATCATAAACATTTGGTTGTGGTGATATAGCTATAAATCTGTTTACCTCAGGTCTTCTCATAATAAGTTGCATACAAATTAATGAACCAAATGAAAATCCAGAAACCCAACATTGTCCATAATCTGGGTTTTCCTTTTCAATCCAATCTAAGGCAGCAGCAGCATCTGAAAGCTCTCCTTGCCCATTATCAAACACACCATCACTTTTTTCAACTCCTCTAAAATTTATTCTTATTACTGAAAATCCATTTTTATAAAAGCAATTATATGTTTCATAAACTATTTTGTTGTTCATTGTTCCACCATACTGTGGATGAGGTTGTAAAACTAAAGCAATTGGCGCTCCTTGTTTTTTATTTTTTACATATTTTGCCTGAATTCTTCCACTTGGACCTGGGATGAAGATTTCTTTTGTTCCGGTTTTCATAAATTTAATTGGTAATGATAACTATTTTCAAAAAAAGTTTAATTTTATAGCACGTTTATACCGAGACAATTTTATTTATTTATATACTTGACTAATTTAGTAGGATTATTTAAATAAGCATTGTAAAATAAGGAAAGATTAGAGGACTTCTTAATGAAACTAACAAGCAAGGGTAGATATGCTGTAATGGCTATGGCTGATTTAGCCAAAGTTAGTAATGATCAACCGACAAATTTATCTGAAATTTCATTGCGTCAAGGAATATCAATATCTTTTTTAGAACAAATTTTTTCTAAATTAAAAAAAAGTAATTTAGTTTATAGCTCAAGGGGGCCTTCAGGTGGTTATTTATTGTCAAAGTCACCAAATGAAATAAAGTTATTAAGCATTATAAAAGCAGTAGACGAAAAAGTCAAAACTGTTGGATGTAAAAAAGAATCGAAAAAAAGTTGCACAGGAAAGTCAATAAAATGCATTACTCATAATTTATGGGATGATTTAGAAAAACATATAAACAGTTTTTTTGAAAAAAATACATTAGAGGATATCGTTTATAAATCTAATCAGAAAGAAATGAATTGATGAAACAACAAGAGTTGGAAAAAACAAAAGAATACAAATATGGTTTTACAACTGATATTGAAAGCATAAGAGCACCAAAAGGTCTTAATGAGGGTGTAATTAAATTTATATCTAATATAAAAAAAGAACCTAAGTGGATGTTAGATTGGAGGCTTAAAGCTTTTAATCGACTAAAAAATATGAAAGAACCAAATTGGCAAAAACCTAAGTATCCTAAAATTAATTACCAGGATTTATATTATTATTCAGCCCCTAAAAGCACAAAAGATAAACCCAAAAGTTTAGATGAAGTTGATCCTAAATTATTAGAAACATATAAAAAGTTAGGCATCTCTTTAAAGGAGCAAGAAAAACTTGCGGGAGTTGCTGTGGATGCTGTTTTTGATTCAGTTTCAGTTGCTACTACATTTAAAGACAAACTTACTGAAAAAGGTATTATTTTTTGCCCTATTTCAGAGGCAATTCAAAAACATCCGGATCTAGTAAAAAAATATTTAGGATCAGTAATTCCAATAACAGACCATTATTTTGCTACACTTAATTCTGCTGTTTTTACAGATGGCTCTTTTGTATATGTACCTGAAGGCATTAGATGTCCCATGGAACTTTCTACTTACTTTAGAATTAATGCATCAGAAACTGGACAATTTGAAAGAACTTTAATTATTGCTGACAAAGGTAGTTACGTAAGTTATTTGGAAGGATGTACAGCTCCAATGCGAGACGAAAATCAGCTTCATGCAGCTAATGTTGAGTTAGTTGCATTAGATGATGCTGAAATTAAATATTCAACTGTACAAAATTGGTATCCAGGAGACAAAAATGGCAAAGGCGGAATTTATAATTTTGTTACAAAAAGAGGAGCTTGCAGAGGAAATAATTCTAAAATATCTTGGACACAAGTCGAAACTGGATCAGCTATTACATGGAAATACCCAAGTTGTATTTTGCAAGGCGACAATTCTGTAGGTGAATTTTATTCAATAGCAATCACAAACAATTATCAGAAAGCAGATACGGGAACTAAAATGATACATTTAGGCAAAAATACAAAAAGTAAAATTATTTCTAAAGGAATTTCAGCAGGAAATGCAGACAACACTTATAGAGGTTTAGTTGATATTAATAAAAAAGCAATAAACGCAAGAAATTATACACAGTGTGATTCACTATTAATGGGCAATAAATGTGGTGCTCACACAGTTCCATATATCAAAAACAAAAATCATTCATCAATTATAGAACATGAGGCCACAACATCTAAAATAAATGAAGATCAATTATATTATTGCAACCAAAGAGGTTTAAACCAAGAAGAAGCCATTGGTTTAATTGTAAATGGTTTCTGTAAAGAAGTTTTACAGCAGTTACCAATGGAATTTGCTGTTGAAGCTCAAAAACTAGTAGGTATTAGCTTAGAAGGAAGCGTAGGATAATGTTAGAAATTAAAAATTTACAAGCTTCAGTAAACGCCAAACCAATATTAAAAGGTTTAAATTTGAGTATAAAACCTGGAGAAGTACACGCAATCATGGGCCCAAATGGATCAGGGAAAAGCACTTTAGCAAACGTTTTATCTGGAAAAAGTGGTTATGAAATCTCAGGAGAATTAAATTTTAAAGGTGAAAATCTTAAAAAAATACCAGTAGAAGAAAGAGCACAAAAAGGAATTTTTTTAGCTTTTCAATATCCTTTGGAAATACCAGGAGTAAATACAAATAACTTTTTAAAGACATCATTAAATTCTGTAAGAAAAGCTAATGGAGAAAAAGAGTTAGACACAATGTCTTTTTTAAGATTGGTTAAAGAAAAGTCTTCTGAACTTGGCATCGATGAAAAAATTCTATCAAGACAGTTAAATGTTGGTTTTTCAGGAGGAGAAAAGAAAAAAAATGAAATTTTACAAATGAAAATTTTAGATCCCAAGTTTTCTATACTTGATGAAACTGATTCAGGTTTAGATATAGACGCATTAAAAATTATAGCTAAAGGAGTTAATTCATCGAGAAACAAAGAAAAATCTTTTTTGGTCATAACTCATTATCAGCGTTTACTTGATTATATAAAACCAGATTTTGTACATGTTTTGTCAGATGGAAAAATTATTAAGACAGGCTGTAGTGAACTGGCTCAAGAATTAGAAAAAACTGGATATAAAAAATTAAATTAGAATTATGTTGAATTTTGAAATCAATTCTAAAGAAATTGATAAAATTGAAAAAATAAGTAGAGAAGAAAAAGATTTTAGAATTAAAAATCTTGAATTTTTTAAAACTATAGGTTTTCCAAACAAAAGATTTGAAGACTGGAAATTTTCAGATTTTAAAAATATTGTTGATAATAATTTTAATGAATTAGCTGTAAACAAAGTATCCAATGATATTAGTAATATTGATTTATTAAATGATTTTAATCATAATTATATTTTATTAGTAAATGGAAGTTTGCATTCAAGCAATTTTCAATATGAGGATAAAGATAAAATTAAAATAAGTTCTTATAATAATAATATAGATTACAAGGTAACTAAAAACCCACTTGTATGTTTAAACCATGCTTTATCCGAAAATGGTTATTTTATTGAAATTAAAGAAGATTATAAGTTTAAAAAAGTTTTAGTTATTTATAATTATTTTACTGAAGATATAAAAAATAAAATTTTAAATAATAAAAATAAAATTAAACTTAATAAAAATTCTGAACTACATGTCATAGAATACACTGTAAATAAATCTAAATTTAAATTTATAAATAATTCATACGAAGATATAGTTTTAGATGATAATTCAAAGCTAAAAAACATTTATTTGCAAAACAATAAAAGTGATGGATTTTTTCATAAATTTTTAAGAAATAAGCTTTCCTCTAACTCTGATTATTCAAATTTAATTTTTTCATCAGGATTAAAGTTTAATAAATTAGACATAGAGTGTGATTTAGTTGGTGAAAAAGCTAAATGCAATATATTATCTGGTTTATTTTTAAATAAAGATGAGCATCAGGAAATCAAAACCCGTATTAACCATTTATTTCCAAATTGTAAAAGTTTTCAAAAAGTTAAAAACGTTTTAAGTTCTCAAAGCAAAGGTATTTTTCAGGGAAAAATTTATGTTAATGATATTGCACAAAAAACAGATGCCTATCAATTAAGTAAAGCTTTATTACTCGGTGATCATGCTGAATTTAATTCTAAACCCGAATTAGAAATTTACGCTGATGACGTTAAATGTTCGCACGGATCAACTTCAGGAAGCATTGATGAAAATTCTCTTCATTATTTAATGACAAGAGGTTTAAACAAAGAGAATTCTACTAGGCTTTTAATAAAAGGTTTCCTAAATGATATAGTTGAATTTATAAAAAGTAAGTCAATCAAAAGATTTGTAGAAAGGAAACTAGAGGAACAGGTAAATGGATATTAATTCAATAAGATCTCAGTTTCCTATTTTGTCAAAAAAAATTAATGGTAAACAACTTGTTTATTTAGATAGCAGCAATTCATCACAAAAACCCTTAAATGTTCTAAATAGCCTTGATTATTTCTACAAAAATGAGTTTTCAAATATTGGTAGAAGCATTCATTCGCTTGCGGTAAATGCAACAAATAAATTTGAAGAGACAAGAATAAGTGTAAAGAATTTTATAAATGCCAATTCAAAAGAAGAAATAATTTTTACAAAAAACGCTACAGAGTCTATTAATTTAATTGCAACGACTTTCGGACAGATGAGTATTAAAAAAGGAGATGAAATTTTAATAACAGAATTAGAACACCATTCAAATTACGTTCCCTGGCATTATTTAAGAGAAACCAGGGGAGCTATTATTAAATTTGCACCTATAAATGATGATGGTGATATAATAATAGAAAAGTTTAAAGAATTAATTACTTCAAAAACAAAAATTATTGCTGTTACTCATTTATCAAATGTTACGGGTACCATAGTGCCTATAAAAGAAATTGTAGAAATAGCACGAAAAAAAAATATACCGGTTTTAGTAGATGGCTGTCAAAGCGCTCCTCATATTAAAATTGATGTAAAAGATCTAGATTGTGATTTTTATGCAATTTCTTGTCATAAAGTTTATGGACCGACAGGAGTAGGAATATTATATGCCAAAAAAAAATGGTTAGAAAAATTACCACCCTACAATGGAGGGGGTGGAATGATTAGCGAAGTAAATAAAAATCAAATCACCTACGCACCTCTGCCCGAAAAATATGAAGCAGGTACTATGCCTACTGCAGAAGTAGTTGCATTTAATGAATCAATTAAATTTATGCAATCAATTGGAATAGATAATATAATAAAACATGAAAATGAACTTACCAATTATACTTTAGAAAAACTTAAAAAAATTAATTCTGTAAATATTGTTGGCAATCCCAGAAATAAAGCAGGAGTAATTTCTTTTACAATAAAAGGAATCCATCCTCATGATATTTCAACTATTGTTGACGAGGAAGGTGTGGCCATAAGAGCTGGACATCATTGTTGTCAAATTTTACACAAAAGATTAAATTTAAATGCAACAGCAAGAGCTTCTATCGGGGTTTATAATACCAAAGAAGATATAGATGTTTTATGCGATGCAATAAAAAACTGTAGAAAAATTTTTGAATTAAAATAATGGACTTAAAACAATTATATCAGGATATAATTTTAGAACATGGGAAAAGTCCTAGAAATTTTGGAATTTGCAACGAATACACTCATGAAGCAAAGGGTCACAATCCTCTTTGTGGAGATCAGGTTGAGGTTTATTTAAAATTAAATAAAGAAAGTAAAGTTGAGAATTTAACTTTCAAAGGCAGTGGTTGTGCTATTTCTATAGCTTCTACTTCAATAATGACAGAATTAGTTAAAGGAAAATCTATTGAAAAAGCTAAAAAACTTGTTGTTGATTTTTTAAATATGATTAAAAACGGAACGATAATTAAATCAGACGAGCTAGATGAAGATCAAAAAACTAAAATGATGTCTTTGTCCGGAGTAAAACAATATCCAATGAGAGTTAAATGTGCTACACTAGCTTGGCACACACTTACATCTGCAATGGAAGGAAATAAAGAGAAAGTAAACACAGAGGTTTTAGATTAATGGAGAAAATTAAAAACAAAGTTATTGAAGAAATAAAAAAAATTTATGATCCTGAAATTCCTGTAAATATTTATGAATTAGGACTAATTTACAAAATAGAGGTAGACACTAATAATAAAGTCAATGTAGACATGACACTTACCTCCCCAAATTGCCCTGTAGCTGAAAGTTTGCCAAAAGAGGTTAAGAGTAATATAATGAAAATAGAAGGCGTGTCTGATGTAAATCTTAACTTGGTTTGGGAACCTCCTTGGGATAAAGATAAAATGTCAGAGGCTGCAAAATTAGAATTAAATTTATGAGTAAACAAATAATAAAACTAAGTGAACGAGCTGCTGAAAGAGTTAAAGAAATTATGGCTCAAGCAAAAGAACCAATTATTGGAGTTAGAGTTGGTGTGGCTTCAGGAGGATGTGCAGGCATGTCTTACGTGATGGAATACGCCAAAAAAGCTAATCCAAAAGATGAAATTATTGAGGACAAAGGTGTAAAAGTTTTAATTGATCCAAAAGCAATAATGTATCTTTTAGGAACTGAAATGGACTACAAAAAAGAAGAGCTATCTTCGACATTTGTATTTAAAAATCCCAATGAAACGGAACGTTGTGGATGTGGAGAATCTTTTAAAATTTAATTCTATATTGCCGTACAATTCATAATTGTATATAATGTAAGTGTATGAGAGACACGAAACATTTAGGAAAACATGCAAACAAATTGGCTCAAGAAGCTAAAGAAAAGTCACTGTTCAGGACTCAACGAAAAGCTGTTCAGGCAGGAGCTCACGGGACTTTAGATTACACTATTAAAGAAGGTGTAAATAAAAATAAAATTGCAGACGAAAAAATTTTAAAAAGTAAAAAATAATATTAACAGCTGTAATACATTTCAAACTCCATAGGATGAGGAGTATGTTCAAGTTTGTATATTTCTTCAAATTTTAAAGCTATATATGCATCGATTTGATCGTCAGTAAACACTCCACCTTGAGTTAAAAAATTTCTGTCTCTATCAAGACTCTCCATTGCTTCTCTTAAAGAACCGCAAACTGTTGGAATATTTTTTACTTTATCTTCGGGCATTGCATACAAATCTTCATCTACTGGCTTTCCTGGGTTAATTTTATTTTTAATTCCATCTAATCCAGCCATTAACATGGCAGCAAAAGTTAAATATGGATTTCCAGCAGCATCAGGGAATCTTATTTCACATCTTGCTGATTTTTTACTTAAAGTTATTGGTATTCTGCATGATGCTGATCTATTTCTAGCTGAGTAACAAAGTAACACAGGAGCTTCAAAGCCAGGTATTAGTCTTTTATAGCTATTGGTCGTTGAATTAGAAAAAGCGTTTATTGCTTTTGCGTGTTTTAAAATTCCCCCAATATAATGTAAAGCCGTATCAGAAAGTCCTGCATATTTATTTCCTGAAAATAAAGCAGTATTTCCTTTCCATAAAGACTGATGAGTATGCATGCCAGATCCATTATCTCCTTTAACTGGTTTAGGCATAAATGTTGCTGTTTTTCCAAATGAATGTGCAACCATTTGAACTCCATATTTATAAAGTTGCATATTATCGGCTTGGTCAGTCAAAGTTCCAAAATACATACCAAGCTCATGTTGACTTGGAGCTACTTCGTGATGATGTTTTTCAACTTTAATTCCCATATCTTTCAAAGCTTTTAAAAATTCTCCTCTCATATCTTGAGCGCTATCAACTGGAGGTACAGGGAAGTAGCCACCTTTTATTCCAGGCCTATGTCCCATATTACCATTTTCATATTTTTTTCCAGTGTTGTAAGGACCTTCGGAACTATCAATTTTAAATCCAGTATGATGCATATCATTTGAGTACCTTACATCATCAAAAACAAAAAATTCTGCTTCTGGTCCAAAATAAGCTTTATCTCCGATACCCGTTTTTTTTAAATAGGCTTCAGCTTTTTTAGCTATGCTTCTCGGGTCTCTT
Source organism: uncultured Pelagibacteraceae bacterium (assembly GCA_902589795.1). GTDB lineage: Bacteria > Pseudomonadota > Alphaproteobacteria > Pelagibacterales > Pelagibacteraceae > AG-414-E02. Next base: position 9,084 of record CACIUJ010000020.1, read on the forward strand.
TCGTAAGGGTCTTTTTTTACAGCATCCAAAACATCGCAAAACAAAATTAGTGTACCGTGTGAGGTGAAAGGATCTATAACTTGTCTACCAAGATCCGGTTTAAGTATCATGTCAGATTCATTAATAGCTTTCCAACCAGCTATTGATGACCCATCAAAGAAAACACCATCATTTAACATTTCTTCATCAACCATCTTCCCATCCATAGTTAAATGTTGAAGTTTTCCTCTTGGATCTGTGAAACGTAGATCTACGTATTCTATTTCTTTATCTTTCATTAATTTTATTACTTTACTGGCGCTCATTTATTCACTCTTTCATTTAAAAAATTTCACGTGTAACCATTAATCTAAACTTTATGGTTGTATCTATATCAATCTAAGTGTTTTAATGAAATGATTTTATTATATGTCAGTTATGCAAAACACACATAGGTCCAAAATACAAAAAAACTCTCCAAGCTTATGGTTAAATCATTTTCCATGGAAAAAAAAATTAGATCATAAATATAGCAGAGGTAAAGTGATCGTATTTGGAGGAAAAAAGGAATTTGTAGGAGCAACAATATTATCTTCTTTAGCAGCTTTAAAAACAGGATCGGGCTCAGTTAAGATTATATGCACAAAAGATACTATTCAGACATATTCTCTTAAATTTCCGTCGGCTCTAAAGGTAGAAATTAATGATATTTCTCAATTAAGAAAATTATTAAAAAAAGAAAAAATTACTTCAATTCTTATAGGGCCAGGAGCAGGCTCAAACAAAAAAATAAAAATAGTTACAAAACTTATTCTTAAAGAAGTGAAACACGTTGTTTTAGATGCAGACGCTTTAACTTGTTTTAAGAATGATTTAAAGTCACTTTATTCGTTACTTGATAAAAATAAAATTATCACACCTCATATAACTGAATTTCATAAAATTTTTCCTAAAATTAAAAAAAACATTAGTAATCTAGAAAAAATTGAGGCTACAAGAAAATTAGTAAAATCCAATATTATTCTAAAAGGTCCAAATACAATAATTCTATCTCACGATAATAAAATTGTTATTAATTACCATTCTTCTCCAGAGTTAGCGGTAATTGGTTCGGGGGATGTTCTGAGTGGTTTTCTAGTAAGTTTAATCGGTCAAGAAAAGATGACCCCTTTTTTAGCTGGATGTGCGGCGACATGGTTACATGGAGACATTGCTAAAAAATATGGTAAGGGATTAATATCAGAAGATATTATTAAAGGTATACCAGCTGCATTAAAAAGATTGAAAGATGGAAAATTTATTAAACAAAGAATCGGTAAAAAAAGTCCAAACTTTTATAAAAAAATTTGATTCTAATCTTAAAATTTTGGTTTTAGAAAGTACAGCCAGAACAGCTAAAGATGCAGCTTACTCATTAAAATGTGAGGTGGGAGCAATAGTTAAAAGTTTATTATTTAAGTCGGAAAATAACTTTTTAATTTGCTTAGTTGCCGGTGACAAAAGATGTTCCTTAAATAAATTAAAAAAAATACTACAGAAAAAAGATGTTTCAATGGCTAACGCAGAGGAAGTTAAAAAAAATACTGGGTTTTCAATTGGTGGAGTTGCACCAGTAGCTCATACAGTCAATTTAGATATTTTAATTGATAAATCTTTAAATAGATTTCAACATATCTTTGCTGCCGCAGGTCATCCTAACTGTGTTTTTAAAATTACTTACAGAGAATTAGTTAAAATTACAAAAGGATTTGAGAAGGAAATATCAGAATGAGAGAAACAAGAACTCTAGACTATTTTTTGCTTATATTATTAGCTTTAATTTGGGCTTCTGCTTTTTTTAATATTAAAATTGCCACTTATTCTTATGGGCCTTTAACAATTGCATTTTTAAGAATTTTTTTTGGCGCAATTCCCGTTATTTTACTGTGTTATATAAAAAAAATTAAGATAGAAGCTTTTTCAAAAGATTGGCATTGGTTTGCTGCCATTGGAATCATAAATTTAGTAATTCCATTCTTTTTGATTGCTTATGGAGTTCAAAAAGTACAAAGTAATTTAGCAGCAATTTTGATGGCTAGCACTCCTCTTAGTGCTTCTTTAATAGCTCATTTTTTTACAAGAAACGAAAAGATTAATTTACTAAAAACTTTGGGAGTTCTTATAGGATTTTCAGGTATAGTTTTTTTATTCTCAGATGATATATTAATTAATGAAAACAATTTTATTTCAGCAATTTTAATTTTAATTGGATCAACTTTTTATGTAATAGGAGGTTTGCTTACTTTAAAAATAAGCAATAAGAAAAATGAAAATGTTACTGCATCAATTTTAATATGGGGTTCCATAGTTTTAATGCCAGTAGCATTATTTTTTGAACAACCTTGGCATTTAAATCCAAGATTGGATTCTACACTTTCTTTGATTTATCTTGGAATTTTTTCAACTGGAATAGCTTGGTTGTTGAGATTTTATATTTTGAAGCACAATGGTTTAGTTTTTCAGGCACAAGTTGCTTATCTCATACCAATTTTTGGAGTGATTTTGGGTTATTTGATTTTAAATGAAGAAATAACTTCAAAAGTAATAATTTCATTGATTGCTGTAATAATTGGAATTTATATTGTAAAAAAGGGTAGTAAAATCAAACTAGTTTAATTGCATTGGACATTATCTTTTAATTTGATAATAAATTCAGCACGGGCAAGTGGCGGAATTGGTATACGCGCTAGTCTTAGGAACTAGTACCGAAAGGTTTAAGAGTTCGAGTCTCTTCTTGCCCACCAATGATTATGAAAGTAACAGTAGATTCTAAAAAAGGACTTAAAACAAACCTTAAAGTTTTTGTTGATAAAAAAACTATAGAGGAAAAAATATTACTTAGATTAAACGAATTAAGTAAAACGATAAATTTAAAAGGATTTAGACCAGGCAAAGTACCTATTAATGTTTTAAGAAGACAATTTGGCAAGGCAGTTTACGGTGAGGTATTAGAAAAAATATTGCAGGAAACATCAACCAAGGCTCTTGAAGAAAAAAAAATTAAACCAGCTGGTCAACCAAAGCTTGATTTAAAATCGCATGGAGAGAATAAAGATTTAACATATAGTTTAGAAGTTGACGCATTACCATCCATTAAACTTCAAGCGCTAGACAACATTAAATTTACTGATTATGAAATTAATGTTGATGATAAAGAAATAAATCAAAGAATAAACGAAATAGCAAAAAATCAAAATAATTTTATTGATAAAGAACCAAACAGTTCTGCTGAAAATGGAGATATGGTAGTTTTTGATTATAAATCGACTATAGAAAATAAAAATTTTGAAGGAGGGGAGGGAAAAAACATCCAAATAGTTTTGGGAAAAGATCTGTTTATAAAAGGCTTTGACAAACAATTAATAGGAGCCAAAAAAAATCAAGAAAAAGAAGTTAATATAAATTTACCTGAAAATTATCCAAAAAAAGAATTCGCTAACAAAAAAGCAAATTTTAAATGTAAAATTTTAAATTTAAAAAAATCTCAAAAAGTTGAAATAAATGATCAATTTGCGAAAAATCTTGGAGCAAAGGATTTAGCTGATTTAAAAATATTAGTTAGCAAGCAGATAAAAAGTCAATATAAAATGAATTTGGATGCAATTTCTAAAAGCAAAATATTAAAAGAAATAGAAAAAATTCACGAAGTGGAATTACCTGATAGTCTCATTCAACAAGAGCTAAATTTAATAACTCAAAGTTTAAAAAATGAAGATAAAGAGAAAAATAAAAAGGAAAGCGAAAAAATTGCACAAGAAAGAATTAAATTAGGGCTTGTATTAAATGAACTTGGGGAAAAAAATAATTTAAAAGTTAGCGAAGAAGAGCTAAGAAGTGCAATACAAAAACAAATACAAACAATGCCCGGACAAGAAAAGCAAATAATGGAATATTATAAAAAAAATCCTTCTGCTGGTGCAAATTTAAGAGGGTCAATATATGAAGAAAAAATTATTAATTTGATTAAAAGCAAATCAAAACTTCAAAAAAAAACAATTTCAATTTCTGAAGCTGAAAAATTAATAACTGATGAACATAAGCGTCATGATCATTCATTAGAAAAAGAGAGTAAAAATACAAAAAAAACGGTCAAATCATCAAAGAAATTGAAAAAAATTAGAAAAAAGTAATTATAAGTTGTATAACTTCAATTCGTTGATTCGTTAATATTAAATATTATGAAAGACAAAATAATGGAAGAGCATATGAATAACTTGATTCCTATGGTTGTTGAACAATCAAATAGGGGTGAAAGAGCTTACGATATATATTCAAGATTATTAAAAGAGCGAATAATTTTTTTGGTTGGTCCAGTAAACGATAATGTAGCAACTTTAGTTACAGCGCAGCTTTTATTTTTGGAATCCGAGAGCCCAAAAAAAGAAATATCTTTTTATATAAATAGTCCTGGAGGTTTAGTTACAGCAGGACTTGGTATTTATGACACGATGCAATACATCAAACCACCTGTCTCGACACTATGTATAGGTCAGGCTTCATCAATGGGATCATTTTTATTAGCAGCTGGCGAAAAAGGAAAAAGATTTTCTTTGCCAAATTCAAGAATCATGGTTCACCAACCATCAGCAGGATACCAGGGCCAGGCTACAGATATAGAAATTCACGCAAAAGAAATTTTAGCTCTCAAAGGTAGATTGAATAAAATTTATTCAAAACATACAAAAAAAAGTGAAGAAGAAATAAAGAAAGCACTTGAGAGAGATAACTTTATGACACCAACAGAAGCAAAAGAATTTGGTTTAATTGATGAAGTTGTGTCAAAACGATCTTGAGCTACCAGATTTGGTTAGTGTGTACAACTTATACTTGATAACTCTTAATAATAGTTTACTTTTTAAATTATCGATTCGATAAATTTATGCCAGAAAAAAATAACAAAAATATTCTTTACTGTTCTTTTTGCGGAAAGAGTCAACACGAAGTAAGAAAACTTATAGCTGGACCTACAGTATTTATTTGTGATGAGTGTGTTGAACTATGTATGGATATTATTAAGGAAGAAAACAAAGAAGCTTTTGTAAAAAATCAAGAGGGTGTACCGACACCACAAGAAATATGCAAGGTATTAGACGATTATGTAATTGGCCAGGTATATGCCAAAGAAGTTTTGTCTGTTGCTGTTCATAATCATTACAAAAGACTTAATCATGAGTCAAAAAGCAACAAAGATGTTGAATTATCAAAGTCTAATATCTTATTAGTGGGACCAACTGGATGTGGAAAAACACTACTAGCTCAAACTTTAGCTAGAATATTAGACGTTCCTTTTACAATGGCAGATGCAACAACTCTTACTGAAGCAGGTTATGTTGGTGAAGATGTTGAAAATATAATACTTAAATTATTACAAGCAGCAGATTACAATGTCGAAAAGGCCCAAAGAGGAATAGTTTATATAGATGAGGTTGATAAAATTAGTAGAAAATCTGAAAATCCTTCTATCACAAGAGATGTTTCCGGAGAGGGAGTTCAACAAGCATTATTAAAGATAATGGAAGGAACAATTGCAAGTGTCCCTCCACAAGGGGGAAGAAAACATCCACAACAAGAATTTTTGCAAGTTGATACAACAAATATATTATTTATTTGTGGTGGTGCTTTTGCTGGACTAGAAAAAGTTATAGCAAGAAGAGGATCAGAAACATCAATAGGCTTTGGGGCAAAAGTTAAACATGTTCAAGATCAGGGAGCAGGAGAATTGATTAAAAATTTAGAACCGGAAGATCTAATCAAGTATGGTTTAATACCAGAGTTCGTAGGTAGAATGCCTATATTGGCTACACTAGTTGATTTAAATGAGGATTCATTAGTTAAAATATTAAAAGAACCAAAAAACTCATTAATCAAACAGTACAAAAGATTATTTGAATTTGAAAATGTAGAGCTTGTTTTTAAAGAGGAAGCAATTTTAGAAATAGCAAGAAAAGCAATCAGAAAAAAAACGGGTGCCAGAGGGTTAAGATCAATTATAGAAGCCCTACTACTTAAAACTATGTTTAAACTTCCAACAATGGAAAGTGTTCAAAAAGTAGTTGTTGACCAAGGCGTAGTTAAAAATAATAGCGAACCACTTATTATACACACAAAGAACAAAAAAACATCAGCGGCATAATAAATCAGTTGAAATCATCTAGATAATAACCATATACTGTTATAGATGACTAAAAGTGAACTTATACCAACGTTACCTTTAAGGGATATAGTCGTATTTCCAAGCATGATCGTTCCTCTTTTTGTAGGAAGAGATAAATCTATAAAAGCTTTAAATCTGGTCATGAAAACTAACAAAAAGATAGTTTTAGTTTCTCAAAAAAATCCTGAAGTAGACGATCCAAAAACTGAGGATTTATATTCATATGGGTGCGAGAGTAAAATTTTGCAATTGTTGAAATTACCTGATGGAACAGTTAAAGTTTTAGCCGAGGGAGTTAATAGAGTCAAAATAATAGAATGCAAAAATAGTGAAGAGTATTTAGGCAGCTACGTCGAAATTGTTGAAGATAAAATAGAGTCTAAAGAAAATTCTTTAGCCTTT
>CACIUJ010000021.1 GCA_902589795.1 uncultured Pelagibacteraceae bacterium
GGAAAAAACAAGGGTAGAGAATCTACAAGGGCCGTATTATCGATTTTAGGAAATCTTAAGAATGAGTGAAAGTGCTGCCATTCAAAATCCTAGGGTTATTATAGTTCAAAAATTATACTCATATCATTTAAATAAGGAAACAGAGTTAGCATTTCCTAAACACAGATATAAAAAATTTATTAAAGATGTTGTAAATGGCACCATCGAAAGAGAAGAACTAATACAAGAATTAATAAAAAAAGAACTAAAAAATGATATTAATATTAGCAAAACTGATCTTTTGATACAGTTAATGTTAATGGCTGCTATATATGAATTTATGTACATGCATAAAACACCAGTTAGTGTTGTTATAGGAGAATATCTAAAAGTGTCCGATTTCTTTTTAGAAAAAAGTAAAAAAAATTTTCTCAATGCTATATTGGATAAAATTTCAAAGGTAAGTAGAGTTGCTGAAATATAAGCTGATAAATTAGCATATATTAACAAAGATTATTGTTGCCTTTTATCTCTTTTTTTGGCATTTTCCGTTTTTATTAAATTTTGATATTACAAATAATTAGTATGTTAAATCTTATTATAGCAAGTGGAATAATAGCCATTCTTTATGGCTATATCGTTGGAAAACAAATTCTGTCAGCAGATCAAGGAAACTCAAGAATGAGAGAGATAGCTGCTGCTATCCAAGAAGGTGCTAGAGCTTATTTAAATCGTCAATACAAAACAATAGCTATTGTTGGAGTTATTATTTTTATAATAATTATTTTTTTCCTGGGTCTTTATGTTGGATTAGGTTTTTTAATTGGTGCAGCTTTATCAGGTGCTGCTGGATATGTAGGTATGTTAATTTCTGTCCAAGCAAATGTTAGAACTGCAGAGGCTTCGAGAAAAGGTCTTGCTGCTGGTTTAAACATAGGCTTTAAATCTGGCGCTGTTACAGGAATGTTAGTAGCGGGCTTAGCTTTATTATCTATATCAATTTATTATTCCTTTTTATTAAAACTAAATGTTGAAAGCAGAGAAATAATAAATGCACTTGTCGGATTAGGATTTGGTGCTTCCCTAATATCAATTTTTGCAAGATTGGGTGGTGGAATTTTTACAAAAGGTGCTGACGTAGGGGCGGATCTTGTTGGTAAAGTTGAGGCTGGAATACCCGAGGATGATCCAAGAAATCCTGCTGTTATAGCAGATAACGTAGGTGATAATGTAGGTGATTGCGCTGGTATGGCTGCAGATCTGTTTGAAACTTATGCTGTTACCATAGTTGCTACAATGGTTTTATCATCAATATTTTTTTTAGAAGATTTTAATATGATGATTTATCCACTGGCTATTGGTGCATCATGTATAATAACATCAATAGCGGGAACTTTTTTTGTTAAATTAGGTTCAAGTAAAAATATAATGGGGGCTTTGTATAAAGGTTTTATAGCCACAGCTATTTTTTCAATAATAATTTTATACCCAGTTACGGATAAAATAATTGGTCTCTCAACAGTTTATTCTACATTAAATGCTAAATTTACTGGTTTTGATCTTTATGTCTGTGGAATTGTTGGATTAATAATAACAGGACTTATTATTTGGGTTACTGAATATTATACTGGTACAAAATTTAGACCTGTCATAAGTGTGGCAAAATCTTCAGTCACTGGTCATGGTACAAATGTAATTCAAGGTTTAGCAGTTTCTTTGGAAGCAACAGCTTTACCAGCTTTAATTATTGTATCGGGAATTTTATTTACAAATCATATAGCAGGTTTATTTGGAATAGCTATATCTGTTACAACAATGTTAGCTTTAGCGGGAATGGTTGTTGCTCTAGATGCATATGGTCCTGTTACAGATAATGCTGGCGGTATAGCTGAAATGTCAAATTTACCAAAAAATGTTAGAAAAACTACAGACGCTCTCGATGCTGTTGGTAATACCACAAAAGCTGTCACTAAAGGTTATGCAATAGGATCAGCCGGATTAGGCGCTTTAGTTTTGTTTGCTGCTTATACTGAGGATATAAAATTTTTCTCTAATATTTCAGGATCTACTTTAGAAAATGTACAAGTAAGTTTTGATCTTTCAAATCCTTATGTAGTTGTAGGGCTTCTTATTGGAGGTATGTTACCATATTTATTTGGTTCAATGTCAATGCAGGCTGTAGGTAGAGCAGGTGGTGCTGTCGTGATAGAGGTAAGAAGACAGTTTAAAAAAATTCCAGGTATTATGAAAAGAAAAAGAAAACCCGATTACGGTAGGTTGGTAGACTTATTAACTAAAGCTGCAATTAAGGAAATGATTGTTCCTTCTTTACTTCCCGTTTTATCACCAATTGTATTATATCTAATTATATTTATGATTGGCGGCATTGAAGCTGCTTTATCGTCTCTAGGCGCAATGTTATTAGGCGTTATAATAACAGGATTATATGTTGCAATATCTATGACCGCAGGTGGCGGCGCATGGGATAATGCAAAAAAATATATTGAGGATGGAAAATTTGGTGGTAAAGGTTCAGAAGCACACAAAGCTGCAGTGACAGGAGATACTGTAGGCGATCCATATAAAGATACGGCAGGACCAGCAGTCAATCCGATGATTAAAATAACAAATATAGTAGCTCTTTTGCTTTTAGCTGTTATATCTCACTAAATCACTTTTGTTTCACTCTCATTTTTTGTCTAATACTTGATAAGAAACTATATATAAAATTTTCCTTCATAATTTCATTTTCTGTTGTAGCTTTAGTAAATTTTACTTTTTTCATTTTTTCTTTATCATAAAATTCTTTGCTTTCAAGTATTCCTAAATTGCTAAACTCCAATATTAAAACATTATTTTTTTTAAGATAATTTCTTCCAAGTTTTAGTAATTTTCCTCTTGTTTGTGTTCTTTCAATGTAAATCCATAAATTATCATCCTTTAAACCTTTTGTAGCGGGTTGGCCCAAAACTTTGATCACATCATTTTTGTTGGATTGATTTACAATAAGTAGCTTTTCTCTCTTGTCTAAGTAGGCAATTCCATGAGTTTTAATTACTTCATTACGTTGACAAGCAATTGTTGAAAATAATAATATCAAAAAATATAAAAAACTTTTCTTCATATGTTAAATTTATTTAAGCATAAAAACTCAGCTGAAACTAAACTATATAATAAAATTCTCTCTTTATCACGGAATAAGATATTTTACACTAATTTCGGTTTAAGCGACACATTTCAAAATCGTATTAATTTAATATTTCTTCACTTCTCTTTCTTAAATATCAAGATAAAACATCTAGATTCATCTAAGAATTATAGTCTTTTTTTTCAGCATGTATTTGAACTAATGTTTAAAAAAATTGATCAAAATATGAGAGAGGTGGGTTATGGAGATGTTGCTGTTAATAAAAAGATGAAATTGCTTATTACTTCTTTTTATAACATTTTACTTAAATGTGAAAAATATAAAGAAAAAGATGAAGAGAGCAAAAATTTCTTATTTTCACACTATTTAGATAGTCAATATATGAAAAAGAAAGCTATCAATCCCTTAATAATTGACTATTTTAATAAATATGAAGCTTTTTGTTTTGAATTAAGCCCTGATAGTGTATTAAAGGGTGATTTTAATTTTAAATACGAAAAAATATAATTATGGCTGTACCCAAAAGGAAAACATCAAAATCAAGGAGAGATAAAAGACGGTCTCACCAGGCTGTCAAAAGCCCAAATGTTGTAGAAGATAAGAAATCTGGGGAATATAGACTTTCTCACCATGTAGATATGAAGACTGGATTTTATAAAGGTAGACAGGTTTTTGAACCTAAAAAATAAAAAAATATTTTAATTTATTGAATGGAAAAAAAAATAAAAATTGCTATTGACGCAATGGGTGGTGAAAATTCACCTGCAAAAATTATTAGTGGAATAGATATTTCATTAAAAAAAAATAATGAAAATTATTTTCTTTTATTTGGTGACAAAGATATTTTAAATAAAAATATAAGTAATAATAAATTAATTACTTCTAATTCTGAGATTATTGATACAAAAGATGTAATTTTAGACAAAGAAAGTCCTCTTACAGCAGCAAAAAAAGGTAAAGAATCTAGCATGTGGAAAGCAATTGAGTCATTAAAAAATAAAAAATCTGACATCACTCTTTCCGCAGGTAACACAGGTGCTTTATTAATTATTTCTCGTTTAATTTTAAGTACTATAGAGGGTATCAGTAGACCAGCTTTAGCTGCATTATGGCCTAATAATAAAAATATGAGTGTAGTATTAGACTTGGGAGCAAACATTGATTGTAATGAAAAAAACTTAATAGATTTTTCTTCAATGGGATCTGCTCTATTCAAGTCACTCTTTACAAATAGTAATCCAAAAGTTGCTTTACTTAACGTTGGATTAGAAGAACACAAGGGAAATGAAATTATAAAAAATACTTTTTCTTTCTTAAAAAAAAATAATTCTTCTAATTTTAACTTCGAGGGTTATATAGAGGGTAATAACATTATGGATGGAAACATTGATGTTATTGTTACAGATGGTTTTACGGGCAATATAGCTTTGAAAACTGCTGAAGGAACAGCTAATTTTATATCAACAAATTTTAAAAAATCATTAAATCCATTATCACTTTTATTATCCTATTACTCATTAAACAAATTAAAAAAAAAGGTTAGACCCTAGAAAATTTAATGGTGCTATATTTTTAGGACTTCAAAGCCCGGTTGTAAAAAGTCATGGTGGGACAGATGCTCTAGGATTCGCTCATTCAATTGACGTGTGCAATAAAATTGTTAAATCAAACTTGATTAAAAAGATTAAATCTCACTTAATTAATGTTGACGCAACAACTAAGCAATAATACTTTCCTTTAAGATAATAGCTAGAATGAATACTACAAGAAAAAATCTTTACAATAAGATCCATAAAACTCTTGGTTTATCAAAAAACATATCCTCACAGATTATAGATGATTTTTTTAAATTATTTTCAACTGAATTAATAAATAAGGAAAAAATTAAAATTCATTCTTTTGGTACATTTCAGGTTGTTAATAAAAAGGAGAGAGTAGGTAGAAATCCAAAAACTAAAATTGAAGCTAAAATCTCCGCAAGAAAAATTGTGAAGTTTAAACCATCTCAAAAAATTAAAGAAAAAATAAATAAACATGACTTCTGAAATAGAAAAACCGTCTAAATACAAAACTATTGGTCAAGTTACTAAAGAGCTTGGTTTAGTAGATAAAAAAACAGGAAGTATCCAAACACATACACTTAGGTACTGGGAGTCTCAATTTAGACAGATTAAACCTTCCTTGAGAGCAGGAAAAAGAAGATATTACTCAGATAAAGATTTTAAAATTATAAAACACATAAAATTTTTATTAAGAGATAAGGGTTTTACCATAAATGGAGTTAAAAAATTATTAGAAAGTAAAAACGATCAATCTATTGACCAATCTACGTCAATGGGTGTATATAATCCAGTTTTAAAAAGTAATACAATTATAAAAAGAGTTAAAAATATTTCTAAGATTATAAAGGAATTAAAAAAAATTAAATAATGGCAAAAAAAACTTCAGTTAAAGTTCGCTTAGTACCAGAAGGTAAACCTGATAGTCCTTTTTTTTATTATGTTAAAAAACCCAGTTCAGGTGAAAAAGCAAAAATTAAATTAAAGGTAAAGAAGTACAATCCTGCAACAAGAAAACATGAAATCTTTGTAGAAAAAAAATTACCACCTCACAGTAAATAACTATTTTTTCTTAAAGTTTCTTCTTTGAAAGTCAACATAAGCCCAGATCATTGAGCTCCATATTTTTTTTGTAATTATAGGGTCAATATTATTTTGAATTGATTTTTTTTTAATTATTTTTAAAATTTCTTTAATTCTCTTTTGATCAACTATATCACTTTTTTGTTTTTTTAAACTAAGCATATATTTTACAATTTGCGTTCTCTTTTTAATTAACTTAAAAAGAGCTTTATCTACTTTATCAATTCTATTTCGTGCAATTTTTAATTCCTTACTAGTCATATCCAGCGACAATTATTAAATTTAATATTATCAATTAGATATGTATATTAAATTAATGAGCCTTGAAAACAAAAATTTTTACATTGAAATTTGGTTGTTGTTAATAAGTTTTTTAATAGGATTAATGATTGTAGTGGGTGGCTTAACTAGATTAACCGATTCTGGATTGTCTATTACTCAATGGGAATTATTCTCTGGTATTATACCGCCCATTACAAACTTAGACTGGAATAATTATTTTAATTTATATAAAGAAATTCCAGAATTTAAATTACAAAATTACTCAATGACTTTGGAAGAATTTAAAGTAATTTTTTGGTGGGAATGGGCACATAGATTTCTTGGTAGATTGATAGGAATTTTCTTTTTAATACCATTATTATTTTTTACACTTATAATTGGCTTGAGAAGATTAATTAGCCTATATTTTATTTTTTTCCTTATTTTATTTCAAGGTTTTATGGGTTGGTATATGGTATCTAGTGGTTTAGTAGACCGTGTTGATGTAAGTCACTACAGATTGGCCATACATTTATTATTTGCATTTTTTATTTTAACATTAACTCTATGGGAATACTTAAAGTTAAAAAATATTAGTTTATCACATAAAAAAATAGAATTTTATTTACCTTTAGTATTTCTGATATTAATTTTCTGTCAAATAGCCATTGGTGCTTTTGTATCTGGAATGGATGCTGGAACTATATACAACTCATGGCCATTGATGGGTACATCTTATTTTCCTGATGATAACGATTTTAACAATATGTTAAGCTTTAATGCTTTTAATGATCCTTCGTTAGTTCAGTTCTTTCACAGAAATCTTGCTTATTTAATTTTTATTTATTATTTAGTCTTAGTATTTAAAATCTATAAGAATAATTTAACAAGATATTTTTTTACTGTTAAAATTATTGGTCTATTTTTATTTATCCAAATTTTACTTGGAATTCTTACTTTACTTTATGGTGCACAAATTATTTTGGCATCAATGCACCAAATTAGTTCTATTTTTTTGGTTATCTCAAGTTTATATTTTTTATATTTAAACTCTAAGACTAACTAACGGCCTTTAGTTTGGTTGTACCAGAGGCATTTAATGCTTGATCAAGGTCAGCTATAATGTCATCTGGATGTTCTATTCCAATAGAAAGTCTTACATATCCTGGTGTTACTCCAGCAGCCAGCAGTTCTTCTTCTGTAAGTTGACTGTGGGTAGTTGTAGCAGGATGAATTGCTAAACTTCTAGCATCACCAATATTTGCTACATGATAAAACATTTTTAAGGATTCAATAAATTTTTTACCAGCTTGAACCCCGCCTTTAACCTCAACACCCACGAGAGCTCCATTTCCACCTTTAAAATATTTTTTAGCTCTATCACCAACTACTCCTTTATGAAGTGTGGGATAAATAACTCTATCAACATTTTTATGTTTAGTTAAAAAATCAACAACTTTTGTTGCGTTAGAACAATGCTGTTTCATCCTAACTGCTACAGTTTCTAAACCTTGAATAATACCAAAAGCATTATCAGGAGCTAGAGCGGAACCCAAGTCCCTTAGTAAAACTACTCTCGCGCGTACTGCGAACGCAACATTTGCTCCCGTTAATTCTGGAACAACTTTGCCCCATACTGCACCACCATAACTTGGATCTGGTTCATTGTATAATGGCTGTCTTTTTGGATTACCAGTCCAATCAAAATTTCCACCATCAACCAAACATCCACCTATAACAGTACCGTGGCCACCAATAAATTTAGTTAATGAGTGAATTACTACTGCAGCTCCATGTTCTATTGGTTTACATATAATTGGAGCAGCCGTATTATCCATAATTAAAGGTATATTATGTTTTCTTCCTATATCAGATACCTCTTTAATAGGAAACACACGCAAATATGGATTTGGTAAAGTTTCAGCATAAATGCATCTTGTTTTTTCATCAATTAATTTTTCAAAGTTTTTTGGATCAGTTGGATCTGCGTATCTAACTTCAATTCCTAATTTTTTTAATGTGTGAGTAAATAAATTTACTGTTCCTCCGTATAGGTCTGTTGAACTAATAAAATTATCTCCTGCCTGACAACAATTAGTTATTGCAAAAGTAGATGCAGCTTGACCAGATCCTACCGTAACACATGCTAAACCACCCTCGAGAGCAGCTACTCTTTTTTCTAAAACATCATTCGTTGGGTTCATTATTCGTGTATAAATATTACCAAATTCTTTTAACGCAAAAAGATTTGCTGCCGTATCAGTATTTTTAAACTGGTAAGATGTAGTTCTATAGATTGGTACAGCCACTGCTGTTGTTGCCGGATCACTTCTATATTCGCCACCATGTAATGCTATTGTTTCTGGATTTTTAATCACTTTTGCCATTTATCCCCCTATGTGTTTAGTATTATGGTACATTCTGCTATCAAATTTTGTTTATGTAAAGCACTTTTTAGTATCAAAAAATTTGACTTTATTAGTAAATACAAGTACTTATGCGCGAATTACAATGACAGATTTTGTTAAAAAAAATCAGATAGAAAATAATTGGCTATTAATAAATGCTGAAAATATTGTAGTTGGAAGATTGGCCGCTTATATTTCAAAAGCATTAAGGGGAAAAAATAAAAGTCAATTTACTCCTCATATGGATAATGGAGATTTTGTTGTTGTTACTAATATTGAAAAAATAAAATTTACTGGAAAAAAATTTAAAAATAAAAAATACTATAGACATACAGGACACCCTGGTGGAATAAAAACTACTACACCAAATTTTTTGATGAATAAAAAACCTGAAGAAATATTAAAATTGGCTGTAAAAAGAATGCTTCCAGGAGGACCTCTGGCAAAAAAACAATTGTCTAAACTAAAAATTTACAAAGGATCTACGCATCCTCATGAAGCTCAAAATATTAAAGTTATTGATTTTGCAAAAATGAATAAAAAGAATAAAAGATTGATAAATTAAAATGAGCGAAAATTTAAATACTGAAACGGACAGCAAAAAAAGTGAATTAAATTTTAAAGATTCAAAATATGCCACAGGCAGAAGAAAGACTTCAATAGCGAAAGTATGGGTAAAAAAGGGATCTGGATCAATTTATGTTAATGGCATTAAAATGTCCGAGTATTTCAAAAAAGCAAATTTACAGACAGCTGTTTATAGACCTTTGACTGTAACTAAAAGAGAAAATGAATTTGATGTAAAATGCTCTGTCAATGGAGGAGGGTTGTCAGGTCAAGCAGGCGCAATAATACTTGGAATTTCTAGAGCTCTTGTTGAATTTGAACCTTCATTAAAGCCTACCTTAAAAAAAGAAAAATTAACTACCAGAGACTCTAGGTCTGTGGAAAGAAAAAAATACGGCCACAGGAAAGCACGAAGAAGCTTCCAGTTTTCAAAAAGATAATTCTTCATTTTTTTAATAAAAAAAACTGGTATAAATAATAATCATGAAAGATTCTTTAAAAATTGCTGTTGCTGGTGCTACTGGTTATACTGGTATCGAGTTAGTAAAAATCTTATCTCGTCACCCAAAAGTCAAAATAAATTATTTATGTGCACAAAAATCCATAGGGAAATCTATCTATTCCTTTGACCATTCAATTAAAAAAAAGTTACCGAAAATATCACATATATCAAAAATAAATTGGAAAAATGTTGACGCTCTATTTACAGCTCTTCCAAATGGAGAGGCACAAAAAATAGTAACAAAAATTCCAAACAGAATAAAATTATTTGATCTTTCTGCTGACTTTAGACTTAAAAATAAAAAATTATACAAGAAATGGTATGGGTTAGATCATAGATCGAGTGAACTTATTAATAAATCAATATATTCAATTACTGAATTTGTAAGAGATAAATTAAAAAATTATAATATAATATCATGCCCGGGATGTTACCCAACTTCTATCCAAATACCTTTAGTTCCTTTAATAAAGGAAAATATGATAGATGTTAATAACATAATAATAGATTCTAAATCTGGTTATTCAGGAGCTGGAAAAAATGTGAAAAAGAAATTCTCATTTAAAAACTTGTTTGAATCAGTTTCTGCCTATGGAGTTGGATCTCATAGACATATGGCTGAGATAGATCAAGAATTGTCTAAATATTCGAAAAAAAAGGTAAGTGTTTTTTTTACACCGCACTTGATCCCCATGTTTAGAGGAATATTGTCAACAATATACATAAAAACTAACAAAAAATATAAAGCAAAAAATTTATATGATGCTTTAAAAAATTATCATAAAAAAAATTTTTTTGTCAAAATAGAAAAGTTTAATAAAGCAATTGGCACAGGGGACGTTATAAACACAAATTTTTGTAAATTAGCGGTTTGCGAAGATAGGACTAGAAACAGAGTAATTATAATTTCGGCTTTGGATAATTTAATTAAAGGTGCCTCTGGACAGGCTGTTCAAAATATGAATGTTGTATACAATTTTAATGAAACATTGGGTTTAAAATGAAAAGTTTCCTAATTTTGTTAATTTTTATTTTATTTAATTCTTGTGCTAGCTACAAGTCAGTTTATTGGTGCGGAGATCATGCATGTATTAACAATAAGGAAAAAGAAGCTTATTTTAAAAAAAATCAAGTTGTAGAAAAGAAAGTCTTTGGAGAAAAAGAAAAATATGTACCTAATGAAGAAATTATTAAAAAAGCGGTAATTACT
>CACIUJ010000022.1 GCA_902589795.1 uncultured Pelagibacteraceae bacterium
AAGAAAAATTCAATAAACAAACACAAAACAAATCAGTAAATGATCTAAAATCAGAAAAAAAGAACGATAAACCATCCATTTTTGAAAAACTTAAAAATATTAAATTTTCAAAAAAAGAAAAAAAAGCAGAAAATACTTCTCAAAAATTAAAAGTAAGTAAAATTAAAGATAAATTTCAAAAACTATTTAAATCAAAAGTCAGCAAAATGAGTATTGCTGGCGAAGAAATTGTAGGAGTGGATATTACTCCTCAGGCTATTCGTGTGGCACAATTAACTAAGGATAAAAATGAAAAATGGATTTTAGATAAGTTTTCATACCGGTTCTTGGATCAAGAAAAGGTTAGTGAAAATTTAGTAGAACATAAAGACTATTTATCAGAAGAAATAAAACTAGCCTTGGCCAATGCAAAAATAACTACAACAAACGTTGCTTTATCTATACCAGTCACTAGCGCCATCATCAAAGTTGTTTCAAGTCCTTTAATGACAGAACAGGAATTAAATAGTGCGATTGCTACAGAATCGCTTTGGGAAAATTTGGTACAAATTACCGATAATGATCTTAATGATTATTCAATATTTCATCAAGTAATCAATCGAAGTTCAAAAAACAATACAATGGATATCCTTTTTGTTGCTTCTAAGCTTTCTGACGTTAATGCTTTTTCTTCAATTGTTAAAAAAGCAAACTTAAATCCAGTGATTATGGACGTTAGATGTTTTACGTTAAAAAATGCATTCGATAATTTAAACGAAACCTCAGCTAACAAAATTAATTCAGCCATTATGGAATTCGGATCAGAAGAAAATTATTTGATGATTATTCATAATAATATTCCAATAATTATTGACATATTTTTAAGACCACAAGAAAAACAACATATAATGCAAGTCTCATCAAATCAAAAAAATGAAGAAGCAGAAAGTGTAATCAGACGTTATGCTATGCAGATCAAACAGGCTATTAACGAGTATGAAGCAAAATATGAAAGTAAAATTAATATTATAAATGTAATTAGTAGTTTAAAAAATATCAAAGATTTGCTTCCTATGTTTACAAAAAATCTTCCTAATACTAGATTTAATATTTTTGATCCCTTGCATCAAATTTCTATACCTTCTTATAATAAGGAAAAAACTAATTTGGATAACCGCTCGACTATGACTTCAGTATTAGGGTTAGCTTTTCGTAAACTAGATGTTTTTGGATATTATAAATTTGTTACTGCAGTAAAAAATATTAACTTATTACCTAATCGAGATGCAGTAAAGCAGCAAAATAAAATGAAATTTTTATCTGGTTTTGCTCTTAAAGGAGTTGCGGGGGCAGTAGCAGGAATATATTTATTTTTAATTATTTTTTCTTTTTTTCAAATAAATTATAATAAAAAAAAACTTTTAGCATTTGATCAAATCCAAAGTGAATTTGATAAAGTTAACGCAAGATATACAAAATTGGATACAAAAAAGAACGAAATGTTAGCATCATTACAGCTCGGAAAAAAAGTTAACTCTAATCAAAATCAGTCATATAGAGCTTTAGCGCAAATTACTAGAAGTGTTCCGGCTAGAGTACAGTTTAAAAAAGTCGAATTTGATGGTTCGCAAAATATATCCATCGAAGGACTGGCATTTTCCCATGCCGATATTACAAATTTTATAAATAATTTGAACGATAAGTCTCTTATCGAACAAGCTAATTTATTGTCAGCAACGGCACTTGAGCAGGCAGAACAATCAACGTCTAATAAAATGGGATTTGCAATTTTATGCAAATTGAAAGGCGCATAATGGATTTAGCTAGTTTAAAAAATCTAGACGTTAAAGATATTTTTGCAAAAATAAAAGACGCTGGTTTAGCTGATGTTTTAAATAATAAAAAATTACTAACTAAAATTGGAATAGTTGCTGGATCTATTTTAATTTTGTTAATTATCCATTCTTTTTGGATAGCACCTATAGTTGATAAGCAAAAAGCACAGATAAAAATTATGAAGGACAATAAAACTAACACTGATAATTTTTTACAGAATATTGATGAACTTGAAGCTACTGTAAAAAAATTAGAACCCAATTACAAAAAAAGCAGTAAATTATTTCATAGTCGTAAAGAATTTGAAGACCTATATCAAAATATAACTAGTTTTGCTGCCACCAATGGTTTGAAGATTGAGAGCGTATCTAAAGGAGAACCGAATCCCGTAGGTTCTAATCAAGACCCCAATGAGCAAACGGAGAATTCAGAAAACACTTCTAATGTTTTATACTACAAAATTCCAGTTACTTATAAAATTAGTGGTAATTATCTTGGTTATTTAAAATTCAGAAGAGCTCTTTCAAAATCAAAAAAGGTTATCAATTTTGATAAGGAAACAATCACTGTTGATGCTGCTACAGGAAGTATTTTTTCAGAGGGAACAATTTCAATCGTAGGATTACCAAATGAATATAAAAATTAAAAAAAATATTATTCTTTTCACTATAATTTATTTACTACACATGTGTATTTTGTCTAGTATTTATGCAGCAGATGAAATTGAAGATGAAGAGCTTCCCGCAGTAGATCCATTTGCTGGAAGTGCGACGATGACTTCTCAAGATCCTAATATGCCTAGTGTTAGTGGTAATATTATTAATGATATGAAATTAATAGGAACTGTTTCTGGTGCACATAAAAAAATAGCTGTTCTTACTATGCCGGACGGCAGAGCTTTAAAATTTGAAGAAAATGAATTTGTTACAGATACCTTCCAGGTACTTGAGATTTATGAAACTTTTATAGTGGTGCGCGTTGATTTTCAAGATGAATACGAGGTTTTTATGAGTGGTCAAATAAGTCCAAGAGAAGGAAATTAGTTATGAAAACAATATCTAAAATTATTTTATTAATTCTTTTAATAGGGCTAATTACATCTTGCGCAACAACAAAAAATAAAAAATCTGTCCATGGAGATAAGCCCTTAGTAGATCCATCTGAAATTGTTGTCCAAGGCCAAGAGGATATGGACAAAATGGTCAAAGCAGGACCCAAACCTTATGATCCAGATTTTGATGTTACGGCCAACAAAAGAAAAACTCTTACCACAGAAAACGTTAGAAACTATGTAACCATTCCTGATGAATATGGAAGTCTAAAACAAGAAATAAGCATTAATCTTAACAATTTAGATTTTAAATATGCCATGTCTTTAATGGCAGATTTGGGGGATGTTAATATTTTGGTAGGTGATGAAGTTAGTGGAACAGTAACTGCAAAATTAGATCAAGTTCCTTGGGATGTTGCTTTTCAAACATTATTAGATATGAAAGGTTTGGGAGCAGACGTTAATGTGTCAAATGGCATAATTAGAGTACATTCTCCTGAAAAATTAAAAACTCAAGAAACATTTAAATCTGAACGTGCAACTGTTTTAAAACAAAAAATTCAATTAGAAGAATCGGTTGAACCCATACTGGCTGAAATATTTAGACTTTATTACATAAGTCCAGAACAAGCCAAAACTACCTTGGAAGATTTATTTTCTACACAAGGAGCTGAGGGAGCGGCAACGATGAGCAATCTTAAAATAACAGTTGAAGAAACCACTCGATCAATCATCGTTCGAGGTCATAAACCAGATTTAGATGTTATTGATGCTGTGATTTCAGAGATTGATATAAAAACTAAACAAGTTTTAATCGAAGCATTCATAGTCGATGTAACATCAGACTTTGCTAAAGCCTTGGGAGCGAGAGTCGGAGGTGTTACAGAGAAAAATAAAGAGAGTGGATCAACAACTGTCTCCGGAATGACATCGGGAGGGAATGCAGCCACAACTGCTGCCGGAGTTACGCTAGGCGCTGCCGCCGGAACTATATCGGGTCAAGGAATTTCAGGAACCAGTGGTATAGGAATTTTAAAAACAATGAGTACTGGCGCTTTAAAAATCGAACTCGAAAACTTAGAGTCGTTAAATTATAATAAAATTCTTCAATCGCCAAGTCTCTTTACTTTAAACAATCAAGAAGCAAAAATTACTCAGGGAGAGCAGATACCTTATCAAACGACTGTTGATGGAACTACGACAACTGAATTTAAAGAAGCTGCGCTCTCATTAACTGTTACCCCAAGTATTATTGGAGATGGAAACGTTTTACTTAATATTAAAGTAAATAACGATGTTGCTAATTATTCAGCTAATGCTGAAGAACCTAGCATTACAACTAATGAGATTACCACTAAACTATTAGTGAGCGATGGAGATATAGTAGTTATTGGTGGTATTAAAAAAAATGTAATTAGTGATGTAAGTAGTCGTACTCCTGGAGTTAGTAAAGTTCCTGTATTTGGCAATCTCTTTAAAAGCAAAAGTAAAACAGACAAAATGATAGAAATGTTAATTTTTATAGCACCGAGAGTAATAGATTAAAATGTCCAATCTTAAATTAGATACAACAAGCGAGCAAAATATTTTAAATATGCTGATGGATCATTCGTTAATTAAAGCAAACGATATAGAAAAAATAAAAAAAATGAGTAAAGAAGTAGGAAAATCTAAATTAGAAATGGCTTTTGAACTTAATTTAACAGATGAAAAAAAAATAGTAAATCTTTTAGCTAGTTCCTATTCTTTACCTATCGTTGATCTAAAAGAATATAATGTTGATGATAAACTTAAGAAGATTGTAGATTCTAATTATATAATAAAAAATTCAATAGTGCCTTTCGAGTTTAATGGAGATATTATAAAAATTGCCATACCAGATGCTTCAAAATTAAGTTTAATGAAAAACCTTAAAACGACTACCAAAATGGACCCGGAGCTTTATGCGGCTAGCATAAGTGATATTAATTCATTTATAATAAAATTAACTAGCGGGGAAAATCATCAAGCCCAAAAAACAACTAAATTTGAGCAAGTTAAAAGAAAGGAAAAAAATGTTCCTTTAGAAGTCGAGGCTGATGTAATAAAATTTAGTGATCAACTTATTGGGGAAGCTATCGATCTAGGAGCTAGCGATATTCATATTGAATCTTTTCGTAACACAGCAAAAGTAAGATTTAGAATTGACGGTATTTTGAAGGAAATGGAAAAATATTCCAAATTTTTAAGAAAAGAGTATATGGCTGTTGTTACTAGAATAAAAATTATGTCAAAGCTAGATATTGCTGAGCGAAGACGTCCACAAGATGGAGCTGCTACTTTCAAAAAAGATAACAAGGAAGTTGATTTACGTATTTCCATTTTACCAACAAAAAATGAAGAACGCATAGTCATGCGGGTTTTAAATAAAGATGCAGGCGATGTAGCTTTAAGTGATTTAGGGTTTGAAAAGAAAGATCTCGAGATACTAAAAAAAGCAATTACATCTCCACAAGGAATGGTTTTAGTTACTGGACCAACTGGAAGTGGAAAAACAACTACGCTTTATAGTATTTTAAAAGACATTAACAAACCTTCAATGAATATTTTAACTGCAGAAGATCCTGTGGAGTATGAACTTGAAGGCGTAGGGCAAGTCCAGGTTAAAGACGATATTGGTTATACTTTTGAAGAAGCGCTTAGATCGTTTTTGCGTCAAGATCCTGAAGTTATTTTAGTTGGAGAAATAAGAGATAAGATTACAGTGGATATTTCTTTAAAGGCAGCTTTAACGGGTCACTTAGTTTTTAGCACCCTTCACACCAATGATGCACCAAGTTCAATTACACGTTTATTAAATATGGGCACTCCTAATTATTTAATATCAGCTGCTTTAACATTAATCATGGCTCAACGGTTGGCACGAAAAACATGCCTTGACTGTAAAGTTATTGATGAATCTATAACATCACAATTGTTAATTTCAATCGGATTTAGTCCCGAGCAAGCTAATCGTGCTAAAGTTTATAAGGGCAAAGGATGTGATAAATGTAATGGTTCTGGCTACAAAGGAAGACAAGGCATATACGAAATATTAGATGTTAATAAGAGTTTAAAGGCAGCTATTTTATCTAACTTTACACAAGAAGAGCTCGTTGCACTCGCTAAGAAAAACGGATTTAGAACAATGCAGAAAATGGGACATGATCTTTTGTTAAGCGGCGAACTAACTTATAAAGAATATGAAAGAGTACTGTCAACTGAACAATGATTAATTTTCAATATAAAGGAATTTCACTAGGCAAATATGTAGAAGGAGAAATCGAAGCGCTTAATAATGCTGAGGCGGCAGATAAACTTAAACATCAAAAAATAATTATTACTAAACTTATTAAAGCTAAAAAAAAAAAGAAAGAGGATAAAAAGAAAGAAAAAATTTCATTTTCATTTGGAACAGGCATTAAACCCAAAGAAATATTAATTTTTTGCAAACAATTTGCGACCATGCAGAGAGCTGGGCTACCAGTGTTAAACACGCTTAATATGTTAGAAGAGCAAACCACAGCTCCAAATATGAAAAAAATTATAGTTACTATTCGTAAAGATTTAGAATCTGGAAACGCTTTATCAAAATGTTTTGGAAAACATCCTAAGATTTTTGATACCGTAGTAGTTAATTTAATTAAAGCAGGTGAAGCGAGCGGTAAATTAGATTCTTTTCTAGAAAAAATTGTTTCTTCATTAGAAAAAAGAGAAAAGATTAAATCTCAAATTAAAAGCGCTTTATTCTATCCCGCAGTTCTTTTCACCGTTGCAATTTTGGTTACTATTTTTATGTTAATCAATGTTGTCCCTACTTTTGTGGAAATGTATGGTAATATGGGTTTGGCTGACAAGCTTCCTAATTCTACAAAAATTATTATGTCCGCAAGTGAGTTTTTGCGTTCAGCAGGTGGAATTTATAGTTTTTTTGGTCTTGCACTTCTAGCGTATGTATTTAGATATCTAGTTAAAACCAAATATGAAGTAAGAAAAGCTTACCATAAATTCCTTTTAAAAATGCCTGTGTTCGGTAACTTGATTCAAAAATCAATTTTAGCAAAAGTTTCTTTAGTATTGGGTAATCTTAATCAAGCTGGTGTTGAGTTAATTGAAAGTCTTGATATAGCAAAGTCAGTTACAACTAATACCATTGTTGTTGAAGCTTTAGAAAATATTAAAAAAGGTGTTTTTTCAGGTGAGACCTTAACAAAACTATTCTTTAAAGAAAAAGTTTTTCCATCTACATTTAGTCAATTAATTGCTGTGGGTGAACAAACAGGAAGTCTAGATGAAATGTATAATTCGGTTGCTAAATACTATGAAGAAGAGTTTGATGGAGCGGTAGCCAATTTAGCTAGTCTTATCGAGCCTATTATGATCGTATTTATGGGCATTACGATTGGTGGCTTAATGGTGGCCATGTATGCTCCAATTATGAGTGTAGGAGAATTAATTCAGTAATTACTTAAATTAAGACTAATTATAAAAGGTTTTTATAAGCAAAAATGATCATTTTATCCCGTTAAATATAGAGAATTAAAGTGTTGTATCTACAGTACTAATAAATTAGGATTCATAAAATTAAACGAGAGGGAATATATGAAAAAGATAAAAATTAAAGCATTTACACTAATAGAACTGTTAGTAGTGGTTGCTATTATAGGAATTTTAGCCGCCGTTGGTGTTACGACATTTGGAGGTTTTCAAGATAAAGCAAAAGCTTCATCTTCAAAAGCAATTCATAAAGGCGTTCAGAAAAAATTAGCCGCAGAGCTAGTTAAATGTAGCTTAGGTGATACATCAATACTTAACAGTTTAAGTTGCTCAGGTATTAACGCTACAACAGTTAAAAATAATATCGGAAGCGCTGGAGCTGTATTCACAGATAAAAATCCATATAACACTGCTGAATGGGGAGTTAAAGGTGGAGATGGTTATGTGTCAGGTCAAACAAGTATAGGCGCTAGTGGACAAACCATAACTTTAAAAACTTGTACAAGTGTTGCTGCAAATTGTGGAACAGCTGCAAATCAGTTAACTGACACGATTATTGTAGAATAAAGGCAACAAGAGTTTTTAAGTAAACAGGAAAGTGATTATGCTTAAAGCGTTCACTTTAATCGAATTATTGGTTGTTATAGCTATACTGGGAATTCTCTCAACCATAGGAGTTATAACATTTACAGAACATATTGCCTCAACGCACAAGAAGAAAGCTGAAGTTACACTCAAATCTCTTTCTTTAGCTCAAACCGAATATCGGTCTAATAATAGCGAATATTGCATCAACGATTGTAGCTCTACTTCAAAAATAATTAGCAACTTATTAGATGGTGTTGATGATTTAACTGAGCAAAAATATAATTTTACTATCTCTAGAGGTTCTAGCAGTGACAGCTTTGTTATTCAGGCAAAACATCAAACTTCTAGCTGCACTCTTAAATTAACAGAAAAAGGTGGTAAAGTCGCTGAAAGCGGGTGTTAAACGAAAAAATTTAGAGGATTTACTTTAATCGAACTTTTAATAGTTTTAATAATTATTGCAATTCTGGCTGTGGTGAGTTGGGTTTTTTATAGTGAGTATGCTGCTAGTGCAAAAATAAGATGTAGTAAAGAAAATCATAAAACAATGGTTAATTATACAACGGAAGTTGTAACTTTATGTAAACTTACATCAACAGTTAGACTATTAGATAAAAATGGAAATACAGTCAGTAGAGATTGTAGTGACGGGACTAACTTATGGGATAATTATATGAGAGAACACTTTATTGGATCGCGGTTTTCGAATTGTTATAAATCTTCTCAACAAATGCCGAAAGGGGTAACTAGACCTCCCACAGAAGAAGGTGTAACTCATTATTATGGCGATGGTATAAAATCTATTTTAATTCAAACCTGTTTTAAATTACCTTGTAGTATCAGCTCATCACCACCCACAGCTAAACATGACGTAGTATATTGGACTCCTTAAATATTTTTTTATGAACCGAAGAGCCTTCACCCTAATAGAACTTCTCGTTGTCGTCGCTATCATCGGTATTCTTGCAGCTGTAGCTATAAATTTTTTCAGCGACTATTCTTTAACTGCAAAAAAAAATGTAGCACAAGCTAATTTTGTGACGATTAAAAATTATATTTTAGCTGAAAAAGCACGATGTTATTTAGATAAAACAGCAACAGTTTTTGAAAGTGAAAAATGCCCAATAACTTCTTCGTTAAAAGGTGCACAAAGCGGATGGTGCGGTGCCTTTGGTAATTTTTTTTTAAAAAAAGCTAACTTTAAAAATCCATTTGGTGAAGGATCTGCTTATGGCGTTGGCGATGGTACAGAAAATGGAATTACCAGATGCGTTTTATGTCCACGCGGCTCTTTTTGCGGAAGCAATCAAAAAGGCAATTATAAGTTAATGTGGTATTATGATAACAAATTACAAGATAGTGTTTTTATCACGCCAAATTAAATATGCAAAGATTGATCAAATTTACTTATTATAATATTGCACTAGGCATAATATTTTGGTTCGTCTTCTTATTATATAAAATTAATTTTTGGTTGGCGTTTATTGGATTTTTAGTTAGCATTTATTTATTTATTATTATTAGTGCAAAGGTGTTAAATTATATTAATAATATTTAAGTTATAATTATTTTATGAAACATAAAGCTTTCACATTAATAGAACTTCTTGTCGTAGTTGCCATCATAGGTATTCTTGCAGCCGTAGGAGTTACAACGTTTGGTGGGTTTCAGGAAAAAGCTAAGATCGCAGCAGCAAAGGCCAATCAAAAAACAATCACTAAATATCTAGTAGCTGAAGCAATGAGGTGTCAAATAGATTCAACTGAAACAATTTTATATGGACAATATTCGTGCGCTACGCTGTATTCAGTTATTGCTAGTGGCGGTAATCCGGGTGGCGCCCTATCCAACGCAATAGTTGCAGGATTAAAAGGTAAATTTAAGAATCCTTATGGAGCCAATCATGCTCCACTAGGTGATGATGCAGCTA
>CACIUJ010000023.1 GCA_902589795.1 uncultured Pelagibacteraceae bacterium
TATTTTTTTATACAACCTTTAAATATCACTTGAGATTTAACGAAGATAGAAAGTTTCATGAGTTTGTCGAAACAAATTTTGAATTATCAGTTCCAGCAAAAAAAATTGACAGGAAGCTCTTTGGTTTAAAATGGATTACACCTGAATACAAGACAAATCCTGAAGATGAGATTGATTTAATTTTAAATGTAAAATTATACCTACAAAATGATAAAAGAAAAAAAATGATTATGGCACACCATGCTTTCTTTTCGGTTATTTTAGATCAAAAAACTTTTACTCCAACTAGATTTTTTACGAAACACGGGGTTTCTCATCCTACGAAAGAAAACAAATATTTTAAAAATTATAGAAAATTTTTTATAAAAAAAATAACTGAGAATGATATTAAAGTAATTTACACAATTAGGCCCGTAGATCCTTATTTTCCTGTGGAATTATTGTCTAAAGAATGCATAAAATCGTCAAGTTTAAGCTCTATATTGGATGCTCATTTAATACTTGAGTGTGATAATTTAAAAAGTAATTAAAAAAATGATAACAAAAAAAGCTAAATTCTTACGTGTTTTAAACAATGTTTATTTTAAAAAAAATGAACCAGTAAGTATAGTACATTTTTTAACAAACAGGTGTAATGCGAGATGCTCATTTTGCTTTATTGATTTTGACGATCCAAATACTTTTAAAAATGAGTTAGATTTGGATGAAATTGATAAATTAACTAAAAACTTAGGAAGTTCTTTACTCAATGTAAATTTAACAGGAGGAGAACCTTTTGCTAGAAAAGATATTGAAGAAATAGCTAAGCTTTATATTAAAAACACAACAGTACAGTCCATATACGTAACAACAAACGCTAGTCTTCCTGATCGGGTAGAGAATTTTGCTAAAAATATAATTAATTATGATAAAAATATTGAATTAACTTTTCAAATTTCAATAGACGATATGCCCCAAGAGCATGATAGAGTTAGAAAAATTAGTAACCTTTTTCAAAACTGTTTAGATACATATCAAAGATTAAAAAAAATTGATCCAAGGGTTAATCCAGTAGTAAGCATTACTGTTAATCATGAAAATTGTGAAAATATACAAAAAATTTTTGAATATTTAACCAATGAATGTGAAGTTGAGTCTATTAAATGTACAATAGTTAGGGATGAAGGAGTTTATAAAACTCCTGATAAAAAAAAGAAAAAAATATTTGAAGCGTATTCATGGCTAACTAATAAAATTAATGAATTACAAAAGGAAGGCAAATTAAACAACTACAATACAAACTCACTTCAAGGCAAACTACATAATCAAAAAGATAAAATTTCATGGGAATTAATAAAAAAAATGTATTTAGAACCAAAATACATTAGTCCGTGTCACGCTGGTAGTTTGTTTGGAATAATTACGGCAAAGGGTTTGGTTTATCCTTGCGAAATATTGGAGGAAAAAATTATTGGTGATTTAAGAAAAAATGATATGGATTTCATGAAAATTTGGAAAGGATCAATAGCGAAAAAAACAAAAGAATTTATTTTAAAAACAAACTGCAATTGTAGTTATGAATGTGCATTAACCTATAATATTTTGGGAAATTGGCGATATCAACCCAGCCTATTGAGCTCTATTATAAAATACTAATTAACTTTTTATGAAAAGATCAACAAATATTATAATACCAGCTATAGAAATAAATGATGAACTATTAAATTGTTTAAAAGGATTAAACAAAATTAGTTCCAAAAATTTTTTTGTTAGTATTATTTTAGATAAAAAAAATAAAAAAAAATTTCCAAAGTTTAAATATAAAATAAACAAGTTAGTAGTTGGAAAAATTAACATGTCAAAAAAAAGAAATATAGCTGCAAAAAAATTTAATTCAGAATATATTGCATTCCTTGATAGTGATGCATATCCAAATAGAAACTGGCTTAGATTAGGGATAGGGTATTTAAAACAAAAAAAAGGTGACGTAGTTGGTGGTCCAGGCTTACCTTTTTCAAAACAAACTTATGAAGAAAAAATTTGCTATTATTCAAAAAGATCTTTTTTTGTAACGGGTTATTTAAATTTTAGAAAATTTAAAGCTAAAAGTAGACATTGTGATTGGTTAGAATCTTGTAATTTAATTATGAAAAGAAGTTTTTTTTTAAATCACGGCGGGATGGATGAAAAAAGATATACAGGAGAAGACAAGGAATTTTTTGAAAGAGCAAGAAAGGAAAATCCGAACTTAAAAGTATATTACAATCCCAATCTTTTTATTTATCATAGAGAGAGAATTTTAGTTGGTTTTTTATTGCAAAGAATGTGTTTTGGAATGGATTTTTTAAATTTAATTAAACCAAGTTCTGGAATAAAAGGCTTTCAGCCAATTTTACCAAATTTAGTTTTTTTAAGTTTTTTGCTTTTAATAATTTCTGATATTGATTTAATTTTAAAAGCTCAAATTGCAAGTATTTCAATACTATCCATTATTTTTGTAATTTTTCTTAATTTAAAAAAATATATAAAATCGTACAAAGATTTAATTTTAACCATATTAACAATTAATCTTGCAAATATTTCCTTTGCAATTGGTGGTATATTAACTGTGATAGGGCTAAGAAAAGTTTTAGTAAATAAAATTTATACATTTTCAAGACAAAGAAGAGACAAGTGAATATACACGAACATCAAGCTAAAGACATTTTAAAAAAGTTTGGCATACCTGTGCCCAATGGATTTGTTGTTTATAAAATAAATGAAATCGAAAAAAAAATAAAACTTTTAAATAATAATAGTTATGTGGTTAAAGCCCAAATCCACGCTGGGGGAAGAGGAAAGGCGGGTGGTATTAAATTAGTTAAAGCAAAAGATAATATATTAAAAGAAGCAAATAATATAATGGGTAAAAAATTAATTACACCTCAAACTGGCCCAGAAGGAAAGATAGTTAAAAGATTATATATAGAAGAGACACTTAATATAAGTAAGGAATTTTATTTATCTTGTTTGATTGACAGATCAAGTGCTAAAATTGCATTTATTTCCAGTTCCGAAGGGGGAATGGATATTGAAAAAATTTCAAAAGAAAAACCTCAAAAGATTGTAACAGTAAAAATTAGTTCATCGAAATTAATTCAAGACGACGAAATAAAAAAAATAATTAGTCCTTTTAATTTATCTGATAAAGCCAGTGAAAAAGCATCTAAAATTGTAAAATCAATTTATCGATTGCTAGTTGAAAAGGACGCAAGTCTAATTGAAATAAATCCATTAGTTTTGACTATGGATGAAGATTTATTTTGTCTAGATGCGAAAATTAATTTTGATGATAACGCGCTTTATCGTCATGAGGATATTCAGCTATTAAAGGATCCTAATGAAATTGATCCAATTGAATTGGAGGCAAGCAAACATGACTTATCTTACATTAAACTTAATGGAAATATTGGCTGTATGGTGAATGGTGCTGGATTAGCTATGGCGACCTTAGATATTATTAAACTATATGGATCTGAACCAGCTAACTTTCTTGATGTAGGTGGTGGAGCCTCAAAGGAAAAAGTGTCTGCTGCGCTTAAAATAATTTTATCAGATAAAAATGTAAAAGGAATTTTAATAAATATTTTTGGGGGCATAATGAGATGTGATGTGCTTGCGCAAGGTGTAGTTGATGCAGCACAGGAGATTAACTTGTCCGTACCACTCGTAGTAAGATTGGCCGGTACTAATGTTAAGTTAGGAAATGAAATTTTAAAAAAGTCTGGTTTAAAAATTATATCAGCAAACAATTTATCCCAAGCAGCAAAAAAAATTATAGAGGTAGCTAAATAAGATGTCCATTTTGGTTAATAAAAAAACAAAAGTAATTTGCCAAGGTTTTACTGGTTCGCATGGTACTTTTCATTCCAAGCAGGCTATTGAGTATGGAACTAATTTAGTGGGGGGAGTTACCCCCAAAAAAGGTGGTCAAGTTCATCTAGGAAGACCAGTCTTTAATACAGTTGAGGAAGCAATGGCAAAAATAAAAGCCGATGCAACAATGATTTATGTTCCAGCTAAGTTTGCAACATCAGCAATTATTGAAGCAATTGAAAACGAGATACCTTTAATTGTTTGCATCAGTGAAGGAATTCCCACATTAGAAATGGTTAAGGTCAAAGAAAAATTAGCTAAATCAAAATCTCGCTTAATAGGTCCAAATTGTCCTGGTATTATTACTCCTGACGAATGTAAAATTGGTATTATGCCTGGCAATATACATAAAAAAGGTTCTTGCGGAATAGTTTCTAGATCTGGAACACTTACTTACGAGGCAGTAGCGCAAACAAGTGAAAATGGCTTAGGTCAATCTTCAGTTTTAGGTATTGGTGGAGATTCAATTATTGGTACAAGTTTTATTGATTCCTTGGAACTTTTTTTAAAGGATGAAGAAACCAAATCAATTTTAATGATAGGAGAAATAGGTGGGTCTTCAGAAGAAGAGGCTGCTGAATTTATTAAACATTCAAAAATTAAAAAACCTATTGTTGGTTTTGTAGCTGGCAAAACGGCTCCACCAGGTAGAAGAATGGGACATGCAGGAGCAATTATATCAGGAGGAAAGGGCAGCGCAGAAGATAAAATTGAAAAAATGAAGTCTTGCGGCATTATTGTAGCAGAGTCACCCGCTGAAATTGGAAAAACTCTACATGATGAACTTGCAAGATAGTTTTAAGAATTTTATAATAGAAGAAATTTATTTTTCAATTCATGGCATCAAACAAAGATAATCTTATTTTTGAAAAGACATCGTTTTTACATGGTAATAACAGTCCTTTTATCAAAGATTTATACTTAAAGTATTTAAACGACCCAAAGTCTGTACCTCAAAGTTGGTTTGAATTTTTTGATGGACTTAACGAAGATCAAGAGATTATCAAGAAAGAAATATTAGGACCAAGCTGGGCACCAAAAAAGAAAATTGATTTAAAAGCTAATCTCCTGCAAAAAAATATAGTAGAAGAAAAAGAACTTAACGAAAATAAGATTGTCCATCCAAAACAAGATGCTGAGAAAGAAAAAGGAGAATCCGTAAAAGCTATTGCATTAATTAGGGCATACAGAATCCGTGGACATCTAATCGCTGATCTTGATCCTCTAAAAATGATGGAAAGAAAATATCTTGAAGATTTACATCCTGCGGATCATGGTTTTAAAAAAGAAGATTATAATAAAAAAATTTATATAGGTGCATATATGGATAAAGGTTATGCAACTATTAGTGAAATTCTTTCTTTTTTTAGAAAAACATATTGCTCAACTATTGGAGTGGAGTATATGCATATTTCAGATCCGGTAGAAAAAGTATGGTTTAGAGAACGGATGGAAAAAGAAGAAAACAAATTAAAATTTACAGATAATGGAAAAAAAGCCATTTTAAATAAGTTAATACAAGCTGAAGGTTTTGAGAAATTCTTAGCAGTTAAATTTGTGGGTACAAAGAGATTTGGCATAGATGGAGGAGAATCTTTAATACCGGCCATGGAACAATTAATAAAACGGGGTGGACAACTTGGGGTTAAAGAAATTAAAATTGGTCAACCGCATAGAGGAAGATTAAATATTTTAGCAAATGTGTTACAGAAATCTTATAAGAGAATGTTCAACGAGTTTGCTGGAGAGTATGCTTCTTTCAGCGCTGATTCCACTGGAGATGTAAAATATCATCTAGGAGCTTCATCAAATAGAGAGTTTGATGGTAATTTACTTCATATTTCTTTAGCAGATAATCCTTCGCACCTTGAAGCTGTAAATCCAGTAGTATTAGGACAAACAAGAGCTAAGCAATTCTTTCATAAAGATAAAAAAAGAACGCAAGTAGTTCCAATTTTAATTCATGGAGATGCTGCATTTGCTGGCCAAGGTGTTGTTGCTGAATGTTTTGCAATGTCAGGACTTCCTGGTCATAATACGGGAGGGACAATACATATTATTGTTAATAATCAAATTGGATTTACAACAAATCCAAGATTCGCAAGATCTTCGCCTTACCCTTCTGATTTGGCAAAAATGGTAGATGCCCCTATCTTACATGTTAATGGAGATGATCCCGAAGCCGTAGTTTATTGTGCAAGAATCGCAATGGAGTTTAGACAAAAATTTAATCGAGACGTCGTAATAGATATGATTTGCTATAGAAGATTTGGTCATAATGAAGGAGATGAACCTTCATTTACACAGCCAATTATGTATAAAAAAATTAAAAAGCATCCAACCACTCTTAATATTTATGCAAATAAATTAATAAAGGAAGGAACTATTACTCAAGAAGAATTTGGTAATATGAAATTAAAGTTCAAAAGTCTTCTTGAAGATCAATTTAGAACAGCAAAAGAGTATAAACCTAAACTAGAATGGTACGCAGGCGTTTGGTCAAGATACAAACCTGAAAGAGGGAAAGATAGAAGGGGAGTTACTGGTGTATCAATTGAAAAAATAAAAAAAATTGGAGAAAAAATTACAACAATTCCAAAAGAATTTAATGTTCATCCAACCATAAGAAAAATATTTGATAATAAAAAGAAAATGTTTATTACAGGAAAGGGTTTTGATTGGAGTACAGCAGAGCAGTTAGCTTTTGGCACTTTGCTAGATGAAGGTTATCCAGTTAGGTTATCTGGCCAAGATTCTGGTAGAGGTACTTTTAGTCAACGTCATTCTGTCCTCAGAGATCAAATAGATAGCGCCTATTACACTCCTTTAAATAATGTTTCAAAAAGTCAAAAAAGATATGAAGTAATTGATAGTTTGCTTTCAGAAATGGCTGTTTTAGGATTTGAGTACGGATATGCTTTATCTGAACCTACTACGCTAGTAATTTGGGAAGCACAATTTGGAGATTTTGCGAATGGTGCGCAAGTTATTATTGATCAGTTCATTACCTCTGCCGAAAGAAAATGGGCTAGAGCAAATGGTTTAGTAATGCTATTACCCCATGGATATGAGGGACAAGGCCCCGAACATAGCTCAGCAAGATTAGAAAGATTTTTACAATTGTGTGCGCAAGAAAATATACAAGTTGTCAATTGTACCACACCTGCAAATTATTTTCATGCTTTGAGACGTCAAATACACAGAGATATTAGAAAACCTCTTATAATTATGACACCAAAATCTTTATTAAGAAATAAACGATGTGTTTCAAATATAGAAGACTTTACTAAAAAAAATACATTTCATAGAGTTCTTAATGATCATGCAGATTTTAAAAAGTATGGCTTAATTGAACTTCGTGAAGATAAAAAAATAAAAAAAGTGGTTATATGCTCGGGAAAAATTTATTTTGATCTTCTTGAGGCTAGAGAAAAAATAAAAAATAAAGAAGTATTTATTATTAGAATAGAACAATTGTACCCTTTTCCAGTCAAAACTCTTGCCAAAGAGTTAAAAAGATTTAAAAAAAATTCTGAATTTTATTGGTGTCAAGAAGAACCCAAAAATATGGGCGCATGGAATACTGCAAGAAATTATATTCAATGGGGACTAGAGTATATAAAAGCAGAAAATAAAGAAGTAAAGTATATTGGAAGAAAAGCTGCAGCATCTCCTGCCAGTGGATATCTTAAAAAACATCTTGCACAGCAGAAAGAGATCTTGCATAAGGTACTTAGCTAAACATGTCGAATCAAATTATAGTACCTTCTTTAGGAGAATCTGTAACCGAAGCAACAGTTTCGAAATGGTTAAAACATGTTGGTGAAGAAGTAGATTCTGATGAGCCTTTAGTTGAGTTAGAAACAGATAAAGTTAACATCGAGGTTCCATCACCCCTTAAAGGAACACTATCATCAATTTCAGTTAAAGAAGGTGACACCGTAGAAGTAGGAGCGTTGCTCGGTGTTGTTAATGAGGGTAAGATTAGTTCAAATAAGCCTCAAGAAAAAGAATCAATCGATAACAAAAAACAAATTTATACACCTCCTAAAAAGGAAAAAAAAATTAAAGAAAAAATTTTACAAAAAGAAGAAACACTAAACCTTACCGAGGAGAAAAAAGATAATTTAGATTCTGAGGATACATTAGTTCTAAATACTTTATCCGAAGAAACAGAAGAAATAAAAGAAAAATATATACCTCCCAAAAAGAAAAAACACTTGTCTCCATCTGTTAGAAAAATTGTTCAAGAAAGTAATATTGATATATCTACTGTGGAGGGCACTGGAAAAGAAGGAAGAATCTCCAAGGGAGATCTAATAAATTTGATGGGAAACACTCCTCAGCCTTCAAAAAGAAAAATAACACATGGTCCTGAAGAGCAAGTTAAAATGACAAGATTAAGACTAACTATAGCAAAGCGTTTAAAAGAGGCACAAGAAAATGCAGCAATGCTAACAACTTTTAACGAGGTTGATATGTATAACATTATGCAAATGAGAGAAGATTACCAAGAAGATTTTCAAAAAAAATATTCTGTTAAATTAGGATTTATGTCTTTTTTTGTAAAAGCATCTATTGTTGGATTAAAAAATTTCCCCTCAGTAAATGCGGAAATAGAAAAAGATCACATTATCTATAAAAATTATTATAATATTTCAATAGCAATAGGAACAGAAAAAGGGTTGGTAGTTCCAGTTATTAAAAAAGCAGATGAATTATCTTTTGCAGATATAGAAAAAAGTATTTTTTTATTATCTGAAAAAGCAAAGAACGGTAAAATTACTATAAATGATCTACAAGGTGGTACGTTTACAATTAGTAATGGTGGAATATATGGATCAATGCTTTCCACACCAATTCTCAACCCTCCTCAAACAGGTATTTTAGGAATGCATAATATTGTGGATAGAGCCATAGTAAAAGATGGCAAGATAGTTATTAGACCCGTGATGTATTTAGCTTTGTCTTATGACCATAGAATTATTGATGGTAAAGAAGCAGTATCTTTTTTAAAAACTATAAAGGGATGCTTAGAGGAGCCACGTAGATTGTTTCTAGATCTTTAATTTTAATCATGAATAATAATTTTGATGTAATTGTAATAGGATCAGGTCCTGGGGGCTATGTATGTGCTATTAGATGTGCCCAGCTAGGACTCAAAACAGCATGCATTGAAGAAAAAAAATCCTTAGGTGGGACATGTTTGAATTTAGGCTGCATACCCAGCAAGAGTTTACTTAATGCATCTAAAATGTTTCATAAGGCTCAAAAAGAATTTAAAAATTTAGGAATAGAGACAAGTGATTTAAGATTAAATTTGTCT
>CACIUJ010000024.1 GCA_902589795.1 uncultured Pelagibacteraceae bacterium
TCCAAAAAATTATGAATATGCACAATTTGATCAAGAAGAGTTTCAAAGAGCAAATCTACAAGATCATTTATCAAAAAAAGAACTTGAAGATACAATTAAAGAAACACATAGATTATTGGGAATGACAGGAACGGAAACATCTACACTCATCGGAAAAAAAGGATTTAATGATGGATACGCAGACTTATATGAACATATAATTAAAAAAAAAAGAAATCCTGAATCATGGTCAGGTTTTAGTAATATTAATAATAAATGCGGAAGAAAGAAGACTAAAAAATCACAAATGAAGTGCATAGTAAAAGTTATGAATTTAGATCCTACGATTCAAATTGATATTGGTAACGGTACCAACGAAGATTTAAAAGAGTTGTCAGCAATTCTTCAAGAGGTAGAAAAAAATCCAAAAGATCTTAAAAAATTAAACAAAAGTTCAGAAACAGTAAAAAATTATTTCGGATCGCAATATCAAAATGAAATGAATATAAAAATAATTCATATTGACAATAAGCAATGGGGCTTCGCCATAACTGGTAAGGATAATCTTTTCGGAATGAAAGCAAAAAGATTAGGCTATGCAATGATATATAATGATCATATTTTTTCAATACAAGCCTTTTGCATATCTCAAGCAAATTGCAAAAAGGTTAAAAAGACAAATATTGAAATTTTACAACCATATTTATCTCCAATAGGTGCTAGTAAAAAAACTGAAACTAAAGAAACAAAAACTGAAACTAAAGAAACAAAAAAGAAAAAAAATTGGATAACAAAAAAAGAGCCCAAGAAAAAGGAAAAAACTGACAGTAACAATAGCCTCTCTCAACAGATAAAAGATTTAAATGAATTGTATAAGTCTGGAGCTTTAACAAAAGAAGAATTTGAAAAAGCTAAAAAGAAACTTTTAAATTGAAAGTTCCCCCGCGCAGGTCTAATTTCTTTCTTCAGTGTGATCTATGTGTGATCAAAAAGAAAAATTCTTTAATTAGCTAAGCTATGTCTACTTCTACAAGAATAAGGAAGGGGCGTTCTGTTGCCCGGTGCCCCAGACCGCGCTTTCTTAAATTAATTAAGCAGCGAGAGCAAATTTATCATTTGCAATTATAATTAGCCCGATAACGACGGAACAATCCCGAACGAAAGAATAGCCTTTAGACACTCGTCGATTCTAGTTCACCCCCATAAGTTGTAAATGGTGGAGGTGGTGGGTACTGCCCCCACGTCCGCAATGTTTATTACGAAATTCGTTTATCGTCGTAGTTGGAAAACCAACATTAATAATATAAAACTTTATTTTAAATATTCAATTTATTATTTTACTAATGGCACTATCTGACCAACAAAAAAAAGAAATACTAGAACAACAAGCTCAGAAAAACACTACAAAAAGAGTTACATCACCAGAATTAGAAAAAATTCTATATGAGGCAGTCCCAGTCTTAGATCATGGATTTGTTAGAGTCGTTGACTATATGGGTGACGATACTTCTATAGTTCAGGCAGCAAGAGTTTCTTATGGAAAAGGTACAAAAAAAGTTTCAACAGACAGTGGATTAATAAAATATTTAATGAGGCACAGGCATAGCACTCCTTTTGAAATGTGTGAAATAAAATATCACGTAAAATTACCTATTTTTGTTGCACGTCAATGGATTAGACATAGAACAGCAAATGTAAATGAGTATTCTGCTAGATATTCTATTTTAGATAAAGAATTTTATTTACCATCAAAAGAAAATTTAGCAGCACAATCTACAAGTAATAGACAGGGAAGAGGTGAAGTTATTAATGGGAAGCAGGCTGATAATATTTTAGATATGTTAAAAAAAGATGCAGAACAGACATATGCAAATTATGAAACAATGTTAAATGAAAAATTCGATGGTAGTAAAATTAATGATAATAATAAAGGTTTAGCAAGAGAGCTTGCCAGAATGAATTTAACTTTAAATACTTATACCCAATGGTACTGGAAAACAGATTTATTAAATTTATTAAATTTTTTATCTTTACGCGCAGATAGTCATGCACAATATGAAATTAGAGCATATGCTGATGTTATGATAGAATCCCTTAAAAGATGGGTTCCAATAACCTTTGATGCATTTATGGATTACAGAGTTGGAGGAATGGAAATATCTGCAAAAGGAAAAATTGTTATACAAAAGATGCTTAAAGGAGAAAAATGTGATCCTGAAAGTTCAAAACTTTCGAAGAGAGAATGGAATGAGCTGATGGAGTCTTTTGGTTTTAAAGAAAAGATTCTTTAATTTCTTTTGCTATACCCGAAAAAATTTTTGAAATTTTATGATTAGGATTTTTTTCAGTGAGAGGCTTACCTGAATCGGCAGCTACTCTTAAATCAATATCGATTGGTATTTTTCCAAGAAATTTTTTTTTATTTCCATTGGCAAGTTTCTCTACACCCCCTTCTCCAAAAATATTATAATTTTTTCCATCTTCATTTTGAAAAAAACTCATATTATCTACTAGTCCAAGTATTGGTACTTTAAGTTTATCAAACATGTTAATTCCTCTTACAACATCAAGCAGCGCTATTTCTTGGGGAGTAGATACGATTATAACTCCATCTACTTTAATCTCTTGAGCAAAAGTTAATTGAGTGTCCCCAGTTCCGGGTGGCATATCTATAATTATAAAATCTAAATTTTTCCATAACACTTTTTGTGTAAAAGTTTTTATTGCACTTGTAACCATTGGTCCTCTCCAAATCATGGGAGTTTCTTCATCTACTAAAAAACCAATCGACATACATTGAATTCCATATTGTTCAACAGGAATTAAAATTTTTCCATCTTCACTTTTCGGTTTTTCTTTAAGACCCATCATTTTTGGTATTGATGGACCATATATATCAGCATCTAAAATTCCTACTTTGCAATTTAACGATTTAAGAGCTAGTGCAAAATTTGTAGCAAAAGTAGATTTACCAACACCACCTTTAGCACTTGATATTGCTATTGTGAATTTTGTTCCATTAATTGGATTTTTAGTGAGGCTTTTTGGTGTTATATTTCGCTTAAACGCGTCACTTAACCCTGTTTCTTTTTTATTCATATCTCATATCTTAACTTGTTTTTGTAAATAAAATCACTATATAAAGTGTCATGGCAAATGGTAACGATTTTAAAGGCGGGAGTCCCTGGGGAGCGCCCCCAGGAAACGGTAACGGTTCTGGCCGTGGCGGACAACGTCCTCCAAATATAGACGAAGTAATAGAAAAAATTCAAAAATTAATTAATAAAATTATTCCTGGAGGAAAATCAGGAGGGAGTAAACCAATTATTTTTGGACTTATTTTATTAATCTTTGTTTGGGCTTTTAGTGGATTGTACAGAGTTCTACCTGATGAACAAGGTGTCGTTTTAAGATTTGGTAAATTTATTTCAACAACTCAACCTGGTTTAAATTACCATATACCTTACCCTGTAGAAACTGTTTTGACTCCAAAAGTTACAAAAGTAAATAGGATTGATATCGGATTTAGATCAGCGAGTGACTCAGGAAGAACGTCGGGAGTTGGAGATGTTCCAGAAGAAAGTTTAATGCTAACAGGTGATGAAAATATTGTTAACATTGATTTTTCTGTTTTTTGGGTAATTAAAGATGCTGGAAAATTTTTATTTAAAATACAAAGTCCTGTTGAGACTGTAAAAGCAGCAGGAGAAACAGCCATGAGAGAAGTTATAGCAAAAAGTAATCTTCAACCAATATTAACGGCAGGAAGATCTAGAATTGAAATTGAAGTTCAAGATATTATTCAAAGTCTTCTTGATGAGTACGAATCTGGAATTCAAATTACACAAGTGCAAACTCAAAAAGCTGATCCACCCGATGAAGTAATTGATGCTTTTAGAGATGTGCAGGCAGCGAGAGCAGACATGGTACGTTCTAAAAATGAAGCAGAAGCTTATGCTAACGATGTAATACCAAGAGCACGAGGGGATGCAGCAAAAATTTTACAAGAAGCAGAAGCTTACAAAAAACAAGTAGTTGCGGCTGCAGAAGGTGAAGCAAGTAGATTTGTGGCTATATATAATGAGTACGCAAAAGCTAAACAAGTAACCCAAGAAAGAATGTATTTAGAAACAATGGAAAAAGTTTTAGCAGATATAGATAAAGTAATTATAGATAGAAAAGCTGGGGGAGTAGTCCCTTATTTACCTCTACCTGAGTTAAAAAAGAAAGGATCTAGCACGCAATGAAATTAAATAAATTTTTACTTCCCATTTTGGTTGTTGCTGGATTTGCAATTTATTTATCACTTTTCACAGTAAAGGAAATTAACCAAGCAATAGTATTACAATTTGGTGATCCAAAGAAAATAATTTCTAAACCCGGTCTTCAAGTAAAAATCCCTTTTATTCAAAATGTTGTATTTATAGATCGTAGAATATTAAGTTTAGATCCTGCACCAGAAGAAGTTATTGCTTCAGATCAAAAAAGATTAATCGTTGATGCATATGCGAGATTTAGAATTGTAGACCCTTTAAAATTTTATATTTCAGTAGGTGATGAGAGAGTAGCAAGATCTAGATTGGCAACAATTATTAACTCAAGATTAAGAGGTGTTTTGGGTAAGCAAAGTTTAGCAACTCTATTATCTGAAGATAGATCAAAACAGATGGACATTATTCAGAATGATGTAAACACTGAAGCAAAAAATTTTGGTATAGAAATTATCGATGTAAGAATTAAAAGAGCAGATCTTCCACAAGCAAATAGTGAAGCTATATATAAAAGAATGCAAACTGAAAGAGAAAGAGAAGCAAAAGAGTTTAGAGCTAAAGGGGCTGAAATGGCAGTAACCATTACTTCTACAGCAGATAAAGAAGTTACAGTGCTTTTAGCAAATGCTAAAAAACAATCAGAAATTATGAAAGGTGAAGGCGATGGAGAAAGAAATAGAATATTTGCCAAGGCCTTTGGAAAAGATCCTGAATTTTTTGCTTTCTACAGAGCAATGATAGCTTACGAAAAAGCTTTAATTGGAGGAGACACATCTTTAATTTTGTCTCCTGATAGTGATTTCTTCAAGTTCTTTGGAGATACTGGAGTCATCAAAAAACAATAATTAGTTTTATGAAAGAGCTCATCATTGCGATAGGACTCTTGTTATTTATTGAAGGTATCTTGTATGCCTTATTTCCATCAAAAATGAAAAATATGCTTAAAAGTGTAGAAAAACTACCAATTAATCAATTGAGAACAGGTGGTTTATTATTTGCTGTAATTGGCTTTTTTATTGTTTGGTATTTTAAGAGATAATATTTATGAAAAATTATAGAAAATTTATTAATTTTACCTTAGTTTTATTTTTTTTAATTTTTCCAATAAGCTCAACACAAGCTAAAACAGCCCCCGCTTCTTTCGCAGATCTTGCTGAAAAATTAATGCCTTCAGTAGTAAATATATCAACAACACAAACGATAAAAACAACTTCAAATCCTTTTCCTTTTCAGTTTCCCCCAGGCTCCCCTTTTGAAGATATGTTTAAAGAATTTAACAAACCAACAGAAAGAAAAGCCACTGCTTTAGGATCGGGATTCATTATTGATAAAAAAGGTTTAGTTGTTACAAATAATCATGTTATTCAAGGAGCGGAAGATATTTTTGTTAGTGTCAATGGATCTAAAGAATATAAAGCAAAAGTTATAGGAACCGATCCCTATATGGATTTAGCTGTTTTACAAATAGAATCAAATGAAGAATTTCAAACTGTTAGTTTTGGAGATTCTGATAAAGCTAGAGTGGGTGACTGGGTAATTGCTATTGGGAATCCATTTGGTTTTGGAGGTACAGTTACTTCAGGAATTATTTCTTCTAGAAATAGAGATATAGGTTTAACTAGATATGATGATTTTATTCAAACTGATGCTTCAATAAATCAAGGAAATTCTGGAGGACCATTATTTAATTTAGATGGAGAGGTTATTGGAATTAATACAGCAATAATAGCGCCAGGACAATCAGGTTCTATCGGAATAGGTTTTGCTATACCAGCTAATCCAGCATCTAATGTAATAAATCAACTTATAAAATTTGGAGAAACAAAAAGAGGTTGGTTAGGTGTAAGAATTCAAGAAGTAACAAAAGAGATAGCAGAATTAGAAAAATTAAAAAACCCAAAGGGCGCTTTAGTTGCAAGTGTTGCTGAAAACAGTCCAGCAGACAAAGCAGGAATAAAAGCGGGAGACATTATTTTAGAGTTTGATGGTAAAAAGATTGAAACCATGAGGCAACTTCCAAAGCTCGTTGCGCAAAGCAAAGTAGGAAAAAGGGTAATTGTAAAAATATGGAGATCTCAAAAACTAATTTCTAAAAAAGTTTTACTAGGAAGACTAGAGTCTTCTAAAGAATTTAAGGCAGAAGCCAAACCTGACTCAAGCAAAGATGTTGTGATAGAAGATTTAAAAATTAGTGTAAGAAATTTAGATAAAAGCGACATTGAAAAAAGAAGTTTACCAAAAAATACTACAGGAGTTGTTGTAACTAAAATTGATGCAGGGAGCCCATTAATATTTGTATCTGTAAATGATGTTATTGTAGAATTACAAAAGAAAAAAATAAGAAATTCAAGTCATTTTTTAAACTCAGTAAAGGATATTATAAATAAGGGTGGCGAAACTTTGTATATTGCTATTTACAATGCATCCAACCAGAGATCTTACATAACTGTAAAACTAAAATAAGTTCTTTATTACAATTTTAATGCAACACAAAAAGAAAGTAATATTAATCGCTGGACCAACAGCATCTGGTAAATCAAAACTAGCAATTAAATTAGCTAAACATGTTAACGGAGAAATTGTTAATGCTGACAGCATGCAAGTATATAAAGAAATTTGTATTCTAACCTCGAGGCCAAATATTCAAGATGAAAAAATTATAAAACATCACTTGTATGGATTTAGGTCAGTAAAAAAAAATTATTCAACAGGCCTTTGGGTTGAGAATGTGGTAAAAAATATAAAACAGATATGGAAAAAAGGAAAAATTCCCATTATTGTTGGAGGAACGGGATTATATTTCAAGGCATTAACAGACGGACTCAGTAAAATTCCAAATATCCCAAACACTATTAGAGACTCAACTAGAAAATTACATAAAAAAATAGGACAAAATAATTTTTTTAAAAGACTGCTAAAATTAGATCCCTCTTGCAAAAAATTTGTATTATCAACAGATCCCCAAAGATCTATGAGAGCCTATGAAGTAAAAAAATTTACAAATAAATCACTTTCTAAATTTATGAAAAAAACAAAACCAAAGTTAAAAAAAAGTACTTTTGTAAAATTGTTTATCAATTTTCCAAGAGACTTACTAAATAAGAATATAGAAAAAAGAGTAGAAATAATGTTTCATAAAGGAGCTGTTGAAGAAGTGAAAAAATTTAAAAAAATGAAAATAAAAAAAAATCTACCAGCAAGCAAAATTATAGGAGTGAGAGAAATAGAAGATTATTTAATTGGAAAGATAACATTGAGCAAATCACAAGAATTAATAAAGCAAAGGACTAGGCAATACGCAAAAAGACAATTTACTTGGGCTAGAGGTCATATGAAATCCTGGGAAATGATTTATTCAGCAAATATTGATGATTTGTATAAAAAAGCTATCAATAAAATATCCTAAAACTTGACCATCATTAAATCTCAGTTAGATTATCATTAATGGCAAAATTAATGACAGGAGCAGAAATAGTTTTTCAAGTTCTAGAGGATCAAGGTGTAAGACATATCTTTGGTTATCCGGGTGGAGCTGTTTTACCAATTTATGATGAATTAAAAAATCATAAAAATATCGAACACATTTTAGTTCGTCACGAACAAGGTGCCGGTCATGCAGCTGAAGGATATGCAAGATCTTCTGGAAAACCCGGTGTACTTTTGGTGACTTCAGGACCAGGAGCAACAAATGCTGTAACAGCTTTAACCGATGCATATATGGATTCCGTTCCTTTGGTTTGTATAACAGGACAGGTCCCTACACATCTTATCGGAACCGATGCTTTTCAAGAATGTGATACAACTGGAATTACAAGACCTTGCACAA
Source organism: uncultured Pelagibacteraceae bacterium (assembly GCA_902589795.1). Lineage (GTDB taxonomy): Bacteria > Pseudomonadota > Alphaproteobacteria > Pelagibacterales > Pelagibacteraceae > AG-414-E02. The sequence goes on from CACIUJ010000024.1 coordinate 8,077, forward strand.
AACATAATTGGTTAGTTAAGGATGTAAATAAATTATCAACGATAATGCACAAGGCATTTGAAGTAGCTACAACTGGTAGACCTGGGCCAGTATTGGTTGACATACCAAAAGATATTCAGTTTGCAAAAGGAAAATATATTGAACCTAAAAAAAATAATAAAATAAGTATTAAATTTAATGGTAAAAATAATGAAGACAATATAGAAGCTGCGCTTGAATTAATTAAAAAGTCTTCAAAACCAATTTTTTATACAGGTGGAGGAGTTATCAATTCTGGACCAAGGGCTACAGAGTTACTTCGAGAACTAGTTTCTTTAACAGGATTTCCAATTACATCGACACTGCAAGGACTAGGCGCTTATCCTGGAAACGATCAACAGTTTTTAGGAATGCTTGGAATGCACGGAACTTACGAAGCAAATAATGCAATGCATGACTGCGATCTAATGATAAATATTGGAGCTCGTTTTGACGATAGAATAACAGGAAAAATTGATGAATTTTCTCCATATTCAAAAAAAATACATATCGATATTGATCCGTCATCCATTAATAAAAATGTAAAGGTGGACTTAGCTATAGTTGGTGATGTTAAATTAGTATTAGAAGAAGTAGTTTCAACAATTAAAAAAAAGGAACCAAACTTTGCAAGCTCA
>CACIUJ010000025.1 GCA_902589795.1 uncultured Pelagibacteraceae bacterium
TTATCTTTTTTGTAATTCTTGAAATTTTTCTAGAGGCAGTTTTCTTACTAACTATTCCGGTCTTTACTACTTTCATTAACTGTGAATGAAATTTTGGCAAAAATTCTTTTGCCTCTTTCATTTTGTTATTTGCTAAGTAACCTGACATTTGCCTTATGGCTGATCTGTATTTGCTTTTCCTTATCTTATTAACCGTGGTTTGAATTTTAACCCTTCTTGTGCGTCTAATTGCAGATTTAGTATTTGGCATAAAGTGCTGAATATATAGCTTTTTGCCTTATATGGGTCAATACCAATATATTGTCAAAAAAGTTGACGTATGGTCTACTAAAATCAAATGCAAACCTACCGACACAGCAAAGAAAAAGTTGTTTCTAAAGTCTTTCAAGAGGTTTTTGAAAAGTATGACATTATGAATGATTTGATGTCTTTGGGTATTCATAGGTTATGGAAAAAAACATTTATTGATTGGTTAAATCCTTCTAAAAATACAAAGTTAATAGATGTTGCCTCTGGAACTGGTGACGTAGCAAAGCTATTTTTAGAGAAAATTGGTTATTATGGAAATGTTTGCTGTGTAGACGAAAATGAAGGAATGCTAAATTTAAGTAAAAAAAAATTTAAAAAAATGAACAATATAACATGGCATCATAACAAAGCAGAAAAGCTTCCCTTTAAAGATAACGAGTTTGACTATTACACAATAAGTTTTGGAATAAGAAATGTAAATAACATCAATACGGTGCTCGATGAGGCTTTTAGAGTTTTAAAACCAGGAGGAAAATTTTCATGTTTAGAATTCTCAAAAGTTAAAAGCGAAACATTGAATAAATTTTATCAAATTTATTCTAAATCAATACCTAAAATTGGAAAATTGGTAGTAGGCAAATCAGAACCATATGAATATTTAATAAAAAGTATTAAAGAATTTTATTCACAAGAAGAATTATTGCAATTAATGAAAAAAAAAAAATTCTCTAATACATCTTTTAAAAATTTAAGTGGTGGTATCGTAGCTATACATTCCGGTTGGAAAATTTAAGTATGATTAAAAAATTATTTATGCTCTTTAAAATTGGAAGAAAATTATCCACGACAGGTGCAATTTCTTCTATTTATGAAATGTATAATCCTCCTATTTCCATCAAATTGTTTTTTTTTATAGTTGGTTTTAATTTTGGTTCTAAAAAAGAAACAGATAATTTGTCCCCAGGAGTTAAATTGTGCAATGCATTCCAAAGTATGGGTACAACTTTTATAAAACTAGGACAATTTTTAGCAACCAGACCAGATATAATTGGAGAAAATCTTTCGAAAGATTTAGAAAAACTTCAAGATAAATTACCACCCTTTGATTTAACTATTGCAAAAAATATATTAAAAGAAGAACTTGGAAAAGATAATTTTGAGCAAATAAAAAATCTTTCGGAACCGCAAGCAGCAGCTTCTATTGCCCAGGTCCACTTTGCTAATATCAATGTTGCTGGTAAAGATAAAGAGGTAGCAATCAAAATATTAAGACCAGATATTGAAAAAATTTTTAATGATGAGTTAGATGCTTTGATGCTTTTAGCTTATATTCTTCAAAGCCTTGTAAAAAAAACAAAACGATTGAAATTAATTGAAATAGTTCAATTACTTCGTGAAATTACTAATGTTGAAATGGATCTAAGATTTGAAGCAGCTGCAGCAAATGAATTTTATGAAAATACAAAAAATGACGTAGGCTTTAATGTACCTAAAATTTATTGGAACCAAACTAGCAAAAGGACTCTTTGTTTAAACAAAATAAATGGTATTTCTATAAGAGAGATTAAAACTTTAAAATCCCAAAATATTGATACACAAAAAATAGCAAAAAATGTTATCCAACACTTTTTACGTCACGCAGTTAGGGACGGTTTTTTTCATGCAGATATGCATCAAGGAAATTTATTTGTTACAAAAGATGGAAACATTATGCCGGTTGATTTTGGAATAATGGGCAGGCTAAATAAAAATAATAGAAAATATTTAGCAGAAATACTTTATGGCTTTATTAAAAGAGATTATAAAAAAGTTGCTGAAGTTCATTTTTTAGCAGGATTAGTTCCAAAAGAAGCTTCTAAAGATGAATTTGCGCAAGCCTTGCGTTCTATAGGAGAGCCAATTTTTGGACAATCTGTAAAGGATATATCTGGAGGCAAACTATTAAGCCAACTTTTTCAAATTACAGAAAAATTTAATATGCAGACACAAATACAATTATTACTTTTGCAGAAAACTATGGTTGTTGTAGAAGGAGTTGCAAGAAAACTTGATCCTAATTCTAATATATGGAATATTTCGCGACCCATACTAGAAGACTGGCTAAAAGAAGTGAAAGATCCAATAAATAAAGCTGGGGAAGTAATAAACGAAGCCTCGGAAGTTTTAAAAAGATTGCCAGATTTGCCAATAATTATGGATAGAGCTAATGATGTTATGACTCTAATAGCGGAAGGTAAATTTAACCCCAATACCCTATCTTATCGTAGCTTAAAAGAAGAAGAATTAAAATTGGAATTAATGCGAAATAAGATACTAGGAGGAGTTTTAGTGCTTGTAATTTTTATCCTCTTAGTATTCAAATAACAAACTTATGAATAGTTTATTAGAAAAAAAAATACTTTTAATTATCTGTGGAGGAATTTCTGCTTATAAAAGCTTAGAAATAATACGAAATTTAAAAAAAAAAGGTGCTAAAATTAAAACAATACTAACCAAAAATGCTAAAGAATTTGTTACTCCATTATCTGTTGCTTCACTTTCCAATGAAAAAGTTTATCAAGACTTATTTAATCATGAAACTGAAGCAGAAATGGATCATATAAAGCTATCTAGATGGTCAGATGTGATACTTGTTGCCCCTGCAACAGCCAATACTATTTCAAAATTAAGCACTGGAGCTTCTGACGATTTAGCTTCTACAGTAATGTTAGCTTCAGATAAAAAAATTTTTTTAACGCCAGCTATGAATGTTAGAATGTGGGAACATCCTTCAACTAAAGAAAATCTTAAAAAATTAAAAAAATTTGGTTATAAAATTATTGGTCCAGAAATAGGTGATATGGCTTGTGGTGAGTATGGTGAGGGAAAAATGATGGAAGCTGAAGAAGTTGTTAAACAAATTGAAAACTATTTCCTCAATTTAAATAAAAATAAAAAATTTAAAGCCCTGGTAACAGCAGGACCTACCCGAGAGTATATTGACCCAGTGAGATTTATAACCAATAAATCAAGTGGAAAACAAGGTTTTGAATTAGCTAAATCTTTTTCAAAAAAAGGATTTGAAACTACGCTTATATCTGGACCAACTAATTTAAAAGTCGACGAAAATATAAATTTTATAAAAGTAGAAACTGCTGAAGAAATGTTCAGAGAAACACAAAATAATTTACCTGCAGATGTTGCTATATTTTCTGCAGCTATATCAGATTTTAAAGTTAAGGAAAAAAAAGTGGAAAAAATTAAAAAAGATAATTATGTAAATTTGAATTTAGAAAAAAATAAAGAAACTTTGGTTAATAAAAATGATCTTAGTTTATTTAAAAAACCAATTTATATTTCTGGTTCTAAAGATAATGTTGAAATAGAATGTTCTTTAAAATGGAATGCTGGGTATTCAGAAGAGATGCTGCCGTTCGCTAATAATATTCATCAAAAAGATGGAGGAACACACCTATTAGGTTTTAGAAGTGCGCTTACAAGAGTAATTAATAAATATGCTAATGACTCAAATCTTTTAAAAAAGAATAAAATTTCACTTACAGGAGATGATACAAGAGAGGGATTGACAGGAGTGTTGTCTATAAAAATACCAGATCCTAAATTTTCATCTCAAACTAAAGACAAGCTTGTTTCTTCAGAAGTAAGATTTATAGTTGAGTCTATAATTAATGATAAATTGTCAACCTGGTTTGATCAAAACCCTGGAATTAAAAAAGTAATATTATTAAAAATAGTTCAGGCAGCTATAGCAAGGGATGTAGCTCGAAAAGCAAGAGAAGGGGTAAGAAGAAAAGGATCTTTAGAGCTATCAGGGCTTCCCGGAAAGCTTGCTGATTGTCAAATAGGTAAAGCGGAAGGTACAGAATTATTCATAGTAGAGGGAGACTCTGCGGGTGGTTCAGCAAAACAAGGAAGAAATAGGGAATATCAGGCGGTACTGCCTTTAAGAGGAAAAATACTCAATACTTACATTGACATAAATGGATCCAAAAAAAGAAATGGTAATGGGCAGGATTTACAAACAAAAACTTTTTCAAAGATGATGTCCTCTAATGAAATAGTCACTTTAATAAATGCTTTAGGTACAGGATCAAAAGATTTTAGTATAGAAAATCTTAGATATGAAAAAATTGTTATAATGACTGATGCTGATGTTGATGGATCTCACATAAGAACATTATTATTAACTTTTTTTAACAATTTTCCATTCAATGAATTGATCGAAAAAAATCATTTGTATCTTGCGCAACCCCCTTTATATAAAATTACTAAGGGTAACAAGAATTATTATATAAAAAATGATAAGGAGTTAGAAAACTTTCTAATTAATAATTCTGAAAAATCAAAAAAAGAAATTAAAAGAAATCAAAATGATTTTAAAAAGTTTATTGAAAATGAAAAAAGCAAGGTAAATATTCAAAGATTTAAAGGTTTAGGAGAAATGAACCCAGAAGAATTATGGGAAACTACATTAAATCCAGAAAAAAGGATATTATTACAGGTAAAATATTCAAATAGTACAAAATCAAAGTCGAAAAAAGATCAAGATCTTATCCAAATCTTAATGGGTGATGAAGTTGGACCAAGAAAAGATTTTATAATTAATGGAGCATTGGAAGTTTCAAATTTAGATATATAATTTTTCAATGAAATTTTCGGAATTTTTCACTTCCAAAGATAATATTCAATTAGATAAAAAAACTTTAGTTTTTTTAAGATGGATTGCTTTAGTAGGGCAGTATGCAACAATAAGTATTGTTTTTTTTATCTTTAAGTTTGAACTTCCTTTTTTTTATTGTTCCATAGTTGTTTTTTTTGGGGTTATAAGTAATTTATATTTACAATATAAATTTAAAAAAAATCAATTAAATAACTTTGCTTCTACTTTTTATTTATTTTATGATCTTTTGCAATTATCTTTATTATTGTATTTAACAGGTGGTATAACAAATCCTTTTTCAATTTTATTAATTGTTCCAGCTATAGTAGCCTCAACTTTTTTGACTTTAAAAAGCACAATAAATCTATCTATAAGTACAGTCATAATTTTAGTACTTTTAACAATATATAATTTGCCACTACCTCATTACGGTAAACTTCATTTTCATATACCAGACATCTATTTGTATGCTATGCCAATAGCTATAATTATAACTTTGACTTTTTTAACTTATTTTGGAATTAGATTTGGTATTGAAAGTAGAAAACGAACACAAGCTTTGAATAAATTAGAATTAATTTTAGCAAAAGAACACGAATTAGAATCTATTGGTTTACAGGCTGCAGCAGCAGCCCATTCGCTGGGTACGCCTCTATCAACTATAACTGTAATAGCTCGAGAATTAGAAAAAGATATTGGGCAAAATTCTAAATATTCAAAAGATATTGATTTACTTTTATCGCAAACCAAAAGATGTTCTGATATTTTAAAAAATCTTTCTAAAGATCAGCTTAAAGAGGATAGTTTTTTATCAGATATAAAAATTCAAGAATTGCTTGATGAAATAGTAAGATCCTTTAAAGAAATCTCTGAAAAAAAATTATCATTAATTTCAGAAAAAAATAAAAAAAATCCTCAAATTGAAAGAACATTAGAAATTACTTATGGATTAAGAAATTTTATAGGTAATGCTGTTAAATATAGTAATTCATCAGTAGAGATAAGTTTAGAAAGCGATAATAAAATTACACAAGTTAAGATATGTGATGATGGGCCAGGATTTTCGGAAGATATTTTAAATGTATTAGGCGAACCTTACATACGTTCTAAAGACAAAATAATTAGCTTAAAATCTGGATTAGGTTTAGGTACTTTTATTGGGAAAACTCTTCTAGAGAGAATGAAGGCAAATATACAATTTGGTAAATGTCCCAAAACTAATGGAGCTATGGTTATTATTAAATGGCAAACAAAAGATTTGCTTGCTATTTAATTTTTCTAAATTCAAAAGAATATGAAATTATTTTGTAAGCTAATTTTGCTGCTAAAAAATTATAGGAGTCAAAACCTTTTATAGGGGATAGTTCATTTACGTCTGCCCCAACAATATGAGAATGTTTAGCAGCAGTTTTTATAATATTCATTGTTTCGTTCCAAAATAAACCACCAGGTTCGGGAGTACCTGTTGCTGGCATTATACTTAGATCTAATCCATCCACATCAAAGGTTAGGTATACTTTTTTATTTTTTATAATTTTTTTAAACTCGTTAAGATTCCATTTTGATTTATCTTTTGCCCAATAAATCTTAATTCTTTTTTTATTTTTTTTCATGAACGGAATTTCACTTAAAGAAATATTTCTAATACCAAATGATATTACATTAACATTTTTATCATCTAAACATCTTCTAATTGCCGAAGCATGGGAAAATTTATTTCCATTATAACTATTTCTCAAATCAGCATGGGCATCAAAATGCAGTAAGCATATTTTTTTAAACTTTTTCACAAATGGTCTGATTGCACCAGGTGTCAAAGAGTGTTCACCACCCAATGTAAGAGGAAATTTATTTTTCTCTAATAAAATTTTATTAATATTTTCAATTTGTTTAAGTGCATCTACTATATTTTTTTTAATTGGAAATGGTTTTAAAGTTTTTATACCAATTTTTTTGTATGGTTCTTTATTTAAATCTTCATCAAAAAGCTCAACTTGATGAGAGGCTTTGATTATTTCTTTTGGTCCTTTGCTTGTACCACTTCCATAGCTTACAGTTTTTTCTAATCCAAAGGGAACAACAACAACATTTTCTTTTTTACTGAATGTATTATCAGTTCCTAGGAATCCTTTTTTCTTTGAAAGATATTTCAATTTCTAACCAAATATATTTGAAAAATTTTTAGGCTTTCTTTCTTTCCAATTATTACGATGATATGCGTCACTAATTAAAAGAGGAAGAACGCTAGTAGCTTCGGCAAAAACCATTTGTTCCTTTGAGACATCAACTTTCCCCCAGGAACTTGCTTCTTTAAGGGTAGAACTACTGCACGCTCCGTCTCTTGTGTCCGCAACAGTGATTTGAACTGCATATTTATGCATATCAACATTTTTACCTAAAAGTTCTGCACACACAACCGTGTCTTGTACAAAGTTTTTTGGTACTCCTCCACCGATCATAAAAAGTCCAGAAGACTTAGATTTAATTTTAATTTCAGTCAATTCTCTAAATTCCCTAATAGAGTCAATGGTTATGTATTTTTTTGGGTTTTTTTCTTGATGCATTACCAAACCAAATCCTGCGCTTGAATCTGTGAAAGCCGGACAAAATATTGGAACATTGTTCTCATAAGCAACTTCAATTAAAGATCCTTTTTTTTTAGAATTGTTTTTTAAATATTTTCCAATTTCTTTAATGAATTCTCTAGAGGTATAAGGTCTAGGTTCTAACTGATCTGCAATTTTACAAATGGTTTTATCACATTCTTGTAGCTGCTCTTCATCTATGTATGTATCGTAAATTCTATCTATATAGTTTTCTCTTAATTGTGAGTCATCTTGAAATTGTGATCCTTGATAATGTTTAAAACCTAAAGCTTCAAAAAAATCCATATCTATGATGGAAGCACCAGTAGAAACTATCGCATCTACCATATTATATTTAATCATATCAGAATATATTTTCATGCATCCAGCAGCTGAAGTGGATCC
>CACIUJ010000026.1 GCA_902589795.1 uncultured Pelagibacteraceae bacterium
GTTAAAATTATAGTCACTCCTTGTTTGTTAAGAGTTGATATATTATTCCAAAGGTTTTGTTTTAATTCTACATCTACTCCAGCGGTGGGCTCATCCAAAACTAAAATTGGTGGTCTATGTACCATTGCTTTTGCTATTAGTAATCTTCTTTTCATCCCACCAGATAAACTTCTAGCATATGCATTTGCTTGCCTATTAAGAGAAACTATTTTTAAAATTGTATTAGTTATTCTTTTTTTTTTAGGTATGCCATATAATCCCGCTTGAAGTTCTAATGTGTTTTTGGGTGTAAAAAATGGATCTAAATTTATTTCTTGTGGAACAATACCTATAGAAGATCTCACGTGTCTTGGATTTTTATCTAAATCGTAACCCCACACATCGACACTTCCAGAATTTTTTATAACGGTTCCAGCAAGTATATTTAAAAAAGTAGTTTTGCCTGCACCATTTGGTCCCAGTAATCCGAAAATTTCACCTTTCTTCACCTCTAAGTTTAAATTATTTAGAGCCACAATCTTATTTGATGATTTTTTTCTATAAATTTTTGTTAATTTTTCAACTTTTAGTGCGTTTTTCTTATCCATGATAATTTAGCTTTTATATACCGATAACAATAATTAAAATAGGTTAATATTAGTCTATGAATTCCATAAAAAAAACTGACCATTTTTATCTTATTGATGGTTCTGGATATATTTTTAGAGCTTATTATGCCTTGCCACCTCTCTCAAGGAAGAGTGACGGATTGCCAACAGGGGCAGTCAGTGGATTTTGTTCTATGCTGTTTAAACTTTTGGAAGAATCAAGATCTGATGACTCAGTTCATAAGCCAACACATTTTGCTGTTATATTTGATTCCGCAAGAAAAAATTTTAGAAATGAAATTTATAGTGAATATAAAGCTAATAGAACCGAAGCACCTGAAGATTTAATTCCTCAATTTGAATATATTAGAAAGTCAGTTCAAGCATTTAATTTACCATCAATAGAATTAATTAATTATGAGGCTGACGATCTAATAGCAACTTACGCAAAAAAAATAATTAAAACAGGAGCTAAAGTAACTATTATTTCCTCAGATAAAGATTTAATGCAATTAGTTTCTGATAATATAAGGCTTTATGATCCGATGAAAAGTAAAGTTTTGGGTGAAAAAGAAGTTTTCGAAAAGTTTGGAGTAAAACCCCATCAGGTAATTGATGTTCAGTCATTGGCTGGAGATTCTTCAGATAATATTCCGGGAGTCCCAGGTATTGGTATTAAGACTGCTTCAGAACTAATTAATAAATACAAAACATTAGATAGTTTATTAAAAAAGGCAGAAGAAATTCCACAAAAAAAAAGAAGAGAAACACTTTTGTTGAATAAAGACAACGCTCTTTTAAGCAGAAAGTTAGTTACACTCAAGGATGATGTGCCAGTCAAAGATGATCTAAATAGTTTTATTTTGCAAGATGTGCAAAAAGATAAGCTTTATAATTTTTTAAGAGAAATGGAGTTTAATAAATTATTAAGTAGAGCGATAAGCTTTTATGGAGAAACAGGAAACAAAAAAATTGAAACAAATAAATATGAAATAAAATTATCAAAAATAAACGTTAAAGATTACGAAAGCATTACAAATGAAAAAGTTTTGGATAAATGGATAAAGACTTTGACTGAACAAAAAGTCATATCAGTAGACACCGAAACTTCATCACTGAATCCTTTGGATGCCAATCTTGTTGGCCTTTCATTTAGTTATGCTGCCAATAAAGCATGTTATATACCTTTAGCTCACAAAAATATTAAAGGATTAAAAAAAGAAATTGTATTAAAAAAAATTAAACCACTTTTGGAAAATGCAAATATAAAAAAAGTTGGTCAAAATATTAAATTTGATTTAAGTATTCTTCAACAAAATAACATTGAAATTAATTCAATTGAAGACACAATGTTACTTTCATACACACTGGATGCTGGCATCAACAGACATAACCTAGATACTCTTTCTGCAATTCATTTAAATCACAAGACTATCTCTTACAAAGAATTAGTAGGCAGTGGTAAAAACAAATTAAATTTTTCTGATATAGAGTTAGACAAAGCAACAGAATATGCAGGAGAAGATGCTGATGTAACTTTAAGACTTTATAATTGTCTCAAAGAAAGGATAGATCAGGAAAAGCTAAATGAAGTTTACGAAAATTTTGAAAAACCTATGATAAAATTACTATCAAAATTAGAACTTAACGGTATTAAAGTTGATGATGTTTATCTTAAAAAACTCTCTAAAAAATTTGAAGTAAAACTAAACAAAATAGAAAAAGAGATATATAAAATATCAGGCAGAGAATTTAACATTGCTTCACCAAAGCAACTTGGAGAAATAATTTATAATGAACTTAAAATTACAAAGTTAAAAAAAACAAAAAAAGGTAGTCTAGCGACAAGTGCGAACATTCTTGAAGACCTTGCTTTTTCTGGACATAAATTTCCTAAACTAGTGTTAGAATGGAGGCAAATTTCTAAACTTAAAAATACTTATTCTGATGCCTTGCAGGATCATATAAATGCAAAAACTAAAAGAGTTCACACTTCTTTTTTATTAGGAGCTACAAATACAGGTAGATTAGCTTCAAGCGATCCAAATTTACAAAATATTCCTATTAAAACAGAAGAAGGAAAAGAAATTAGAAAAGCTTTTATTGCTGAAGAGAAAAATATTTTAATTTCAGCTGATTATAATCAAATCGAAATGAGAATTTTGGCCGATATGGCGGATGTAAAAGAATTAAAAAAAGCTTTTAAAAATAATGAAGACATTCATAATTTAACAGCAAGTCAGGTTTTTAACATACCAATTAATAAAGTTAATGATGACCTTAGAAGAAAAGCCAAAACAATTAATTTTGGTATCATTTATGGTATTACACAATATGGTTTAGCTAAACAAATTTCAGTATCTAATCAAGAAGCTTTAGATTTTATAAATGCTTATTTTAAAAAATTTCCTGAGATAAAAGATTATATGCGCTCAACAATAAATACATGTAGAAAACAGGGATATGTAAGTAATATTTTTGGTAGAAGAATACATCTTAGGGGCATTAATGATAAAAATTTTAGTGTGAGGAGCTTTCAAGAACGTGCAGCAATTAATGCTCCAATCCAAGGTTCTGCAGCTGACATTATTAGATTAGCAATGATAAAAATGGATCAACTTTTTGAATCTAATAAAAAATTACAAATTAAAATGTTATTACAAATTCATGATGAGCTTATATTTGAATGCTTAAAAAAAGATGAAGGAAATGTTAAAAAAATAATTAAAGAAGTAATGATGTCTATCTCAAGATCCGAGCATCATATATTTTCAATTCCTTTGGAAGTTAATGTAAATTCAGGATATAATTGGGGTGATGCGCATTAACAATTCTAAGACTTGCCCAATTTATGACAATTTAGTATTTCTATACTAAAGTATATTTTATTTATGAGTCATACAATTGCTTTGGTAGATGATGACAGAAACATACTTACAAGTATAAGTATGGCTCTGGAAAATGAAGGTTTTAAAGTACAAACTTATATTGACGCAGAAAATGCCTTGGTGGGCATCAGTAGAAATCCACCTGATCTTGCAGTTATCGATATTAAAATGCCAAGGATGGATGGGGAAGAACTGCTTCGAAGATTAAGAAAAAAAACCGCGATCCCCATTTTATTTTTGACTTCAAAAGATGAGGAAGTTGATGAACTGTTAGGTTTAAAACTTGGAGCCGATGATTTTATAAAAAAATCTGGAGGCTTTTCAATTAAAGTTTTAATTGAAAGAATAAGGGTTCAATTAAGAAAAAAAACAAATAATGTAGAAGATTCAAAAAATTTAATTAAGCACGGAAAGTTAGTTTTAGATTCTTCACAACTAGAATGTGAATGGAACGGCAAATCTCTCCCTGAAAAACTTACAACTACAGAATTTTTAATTGTTAAAGAACTTGCAAAAAGACCCGGAATAATTAAAGAAAGAGCTCAATTAATGGATATAGCATATAAAGATAACACTGATATAGAAGATCGAACTATTGATAGTCATGTTAAAAGAATTAGAAAGAAATTTAAAAAGGTTGATCAAAATTTTTCAGCAATAGAAACTAGATATGGTAGTGGATATAGATGGAATGTTAGTTAATGCAATCAAATTTTTTTAGCTCAAGCTCAATTCTAAAAAAATTTTTAGTTTTTAATTTAATAGTTTTTTTAGTTTTAGGTGCTTTTACTTTCTTATATCTTAAGGCGATCAAACCTAACTTGGTTAAAAATAGATCCGAACATCATTTAAATATTATAAACAATACCTCTGAGCATATTAATAGACTTAATGTTGAATTTACAAAAGAAAGTACCACAAAATTTTTATTATCTACTAGATTTTTATTTCAAAATTTAGATCGTGTTCAACTGTATGATTTAAATTTAAATCTATTAGCTGATACCGATACTCTAGATTTGGCCGAAAATGCATTTGTAAAAAGTGAAAATATCCAGGAGACCGCAATCGATAAAATAGACGAAAGTACAACAGGAGATGAAAATTTAAAATACACAAAGGAAACTGAATTTATTAGTAATAAATATGTTAAAAAATACTCTGAAAAAGAGAATGCAGATGGAAAATTAATAATAAGTGAAACAATTAATAATAATTTTTATGTATCTACTATAGATGCTGTAAAGATTCAAAACAAGATAAAGGGTTATATAGTTGTTTCAGAAATAGCGAACGATATTTTAATTGCTGTAGAAGAAAGAAAAAATTTTATTTTACGATCAGTTTTTTCTGTAGCTATAGTAATTTTTATCTTTTCAGTTTTTTTAAATAAATATATTTTAAAACCAATCAGATCTTTAGTTCTATATACAAAAGCTATTAAAGAAAAAGACGTAAAGATAGGAAAGCATGAAAAATATTTTCTCAGGAAAGATGAGGTTGGGCAACTATCTAGGTCATTAAATGAAATGACAGAAGATCTTTATAAAAGAATAAGTGTTGCCGAAACATTTTCTTCAGACTTAGCACATGAAATAAGAAATCCATTAACATCTTTAAAAGGTGCTTCAGAAGTTTTAGAAAATACCAGTGATGATAATAAAAGGAAAAAACTCATAAAAGTTATTAGTCACGATGTAGAGAGAATAGAAAGGTTAATTACAGATTATTCACAGATGTTAAAAGATGAGGCGACACTATCCAGAGAAAAAATGAAAAAAATTGATTTTTCTAATGTAATCAATTCTGTGGTTGAAGATTTTAATAGCGATTTAATTAATTCAAATAAAAATATTAAAATAAATATAAATCATTCTAACTTGAATGGATCTAGGTCATATGTTCTGGGTGTAGAAAGTAAACTTGAACAAATTGTAGCAAACCTCTTGGACAATGCAGTTTCTTTCAGTCCTGAAAATGGAAAAATAACTGTTATATGTGCTGAAAAAAAAAGAGGAATTCAATTAGTCATTGAAGATCAAGGTCCAGGTTTTAATGAAAAAAATATAGATAAAATTTTTGATAGATTTTATAGCAATCGACCTGAAAATTTTGGGGAACATTCTGGGCTTGGATTGAATATAGTCAAAAACATTATTGAGCTGCACGGGGGTTCAATTACGGCTTCAAATTTAAAAAGTAATAAAAAAGGCGCAAGAATTGAAGTACTATTGCCATTTTACAAATAATTTCATTTTAACAATAAGTTGAAAATTTTGTGCTAACTTGTTAAATAGACGCAAATTATGTCCCAAGATTTTAAAGTAAAAGATATTAATCAAGCAGATTTTGGTCGAAAAGAAATTTCGATAGCTGAAACTGAAATGCCAGGATTAATGGCTCTTAGAAAAGAATTTAAGGGGAAAGCACCTCTTAAGGGCGCAAGAATTTTAGGTTGTCTACATATGACAATTCAAACGGCAGTTTTAATAGAAACGCTTGTTGAATTAGGCGCTGATGTCAGATGGTCTTCTTGCAATATTTTTTCTACACAAGACCACGCTGCCGCAGCAATTGCAAAAGCAGGAATACCAGTTTATGCGTGGAAAGGTGAAACAGAAAAGGAGTATTGGTGGTGTATAAAACAGACCATAGAGGGTAAAAAAGATTGGAAGCCAAACATGCTGTTAGATGACGGAGGAGATCTTACAGCTCTAATGCATAAAGAATATAAAAATCTTCTTAAAGATGTTAAAGGTGTTTCAGAGGAAACAACCACGGGTGTAATGGCCTTAAAAAAAATGGAAGCTAACAAAACACTCTTGGTACCAGCAATTAATGTTAATGATTCTGTAACTAAATCTAAATTTGATAATTTGTACGGATGTAGAGAGAGCTTAGTTGATGGAATCAAAAGAGCTACTGATGTTATGATGTCAGGCAAGACTGCAATAGTTGCTGGATTTGGAGATGTAGGAAAAGGAAGCGCAGCTTCACTAAGACAAAGTGGTGCGAGAGTAATGGTTACCGAAGCTGATCCTATTTGTGCACTACAAGCTGCTATGGAAGGATATGAAGTTGTTTTAATGGATGAAGCAATTGGCAGCGCAGATATAGTTGTAACAGCAACAGGCAACAAAGATATTGTAACCGCAGACCATATGAGACAAATGAAAGATCGTTCAATACTTTGTAACATTGGTCACTTTGATAACGAAATTCAAGTTGAAGCTTTAAAAAATTATAAATGGAATGAAATTAAGCCACAAGTTCATGAAATAGAATTTCCAGACAAGAAAAGAATACTTCTTCTTGCCGAAGGTAGGTTAGTTAACTTAGGATGTGCCACAGGTCACCCAAGTTTTGTAATGAGCGCTTCATTTACTAATCAAACTATTGCACAAATTGAGCTTTGGAATAATTCCGATAAATATGAAAAAAAAGTTTATGTTCTACCTAAACACCTAGATGAAAAAGTTGCGATGCTTCATTTAGCTAAAGTTGGAGCCAAATTAACTAAACTTTCAAAAGACCAAGCGGACTATATTAGCGTTGATGCAAAAGGACCATTTAAACCTGATACTTATCGCTACTAACAGTAGTAGATGCAACTAAAATCACTAGAAGATACTCAAAAATTTTCAAAAAAAATTTCTAAAATAATAAAAGCTGGAGATATAATTTTCCTTTACGGAGAAATTGGTGTTGGAAAAACCACTTTTGTAAGGTTTCTTATTAATGAACTTGAGCTTAAAAGTGGATTTAAAAAAAGTGATGTATTAAGTCCGACATTCAATATAGCCTATGACTATGATGTAGGAAAAATTAAAATCAACCATTATGACTTATATAGGATAAAAAATTATAAAGATATTTTAGAGCTAGGAATGTTTGAAATAAACAAAAATTATATTAAAATTGTAGAATGGCCTGAATTAATTAAATCAAAGCCCAAGGATAGAATTGACATTTTTATTAGCTATTTAAAAACGAACAGTTTTAGAGATATTAAAATCAATGGTTTTGGTAAATGGAAAGACTATAAATTTAATGAAATTTAAAATAGTTCCAATAAAAGGAGATGCATCATTTAGAATTTTTTATAGGATTGTTTTAAATAAAAAGACT
>CACIUJ010000027.1 GCA_902589795.1 uncultured Pelagibacteraceae bacterium
TAATTATGTCTAGATAAGGCATCCCTGGTTTTACCATAACAAAATCTGCACCCTCGCTAATATCTAATGAAACTTCTTTTAATGCTTCCTTTGAATTAGAAAAATCCATTTGATAGTCTTTTTTGTTACTTTTTAATAATTTTTTTGATCCTATTGCATCCCTAAAGGGTCCATAAAAGTTCGAAGCATACTTTACTGCGTATGATAATATTTGAACTGATTTAAAACCTTTTTTGTCTAATGCTTTACGTATTTCACCAACTCTTCCATCCATCATATCTGATGGAGCTATTACATCACAGCCCATTTCAGCTTGTAAAATTGATTGTTTAACTAAAATTTTTATTGTTTCATCATTATCCACATAATTATTTTTTAGCACTCCATCATGACCATGTTTTGTATAGGGATCTAAGGCAACGTCACACATTATTCCAATTTCCTTATATTCTTTTTTTATTAATTTTAAAGCTTTGCAAATTAAATTGTTTCCGTTTAAGGCCTCGGAACCCATCATGTCTTTTTTAGAATTGGAAGTTTGAGGAAATAATGCTACCATAGGAATTCCTTTGCTAATTGCTTTTTCTATAAGTTTTTCAATTTTATCAAGCGAATATCTGTTTACCCCCGGCATAGTTTTGATTGGTTCTATTATATTTTTTCCTTCTCTTATAAATATTGGCCAAATTAAATCGTTGGGGGATAAATTATTTTCACTAACAAGTCTACGCGACCAGTCAGTTTTTCTATTTCTTCTTAATCTGACATTTGGATATGAACCAATATTTTTCATTTGATAATCGTTCTCATTTCAATTTAAAAGTTTATATTATTATAAATTGTAATTCCATTGCGACAAAACCAGCCTATCATAATGGCATTAATGATGATAATAATGTTCAAATATTAATTATTTTATATGATAAATTCAGATAATTTTCATACGGTTGATGATCTTAAATTTAATCCCGAAAAACTTAACGAGGCTTTGCAGCAGGTTCTAAAAATAAAAAAATATGACAATGCTGGTGGTGTAACTAATTTTGGCGCAATATGTTTAAATCAGATTCCTGGTGATCCTGATTCTATAAAGGGCAATAATGCTAGAGGTGTTTATTGGACGAAGCCCGACCATACAGGAGTTGAAAAATTACGAGACAAAACTATTGATGAAACAGCCTATACTGAATTTGTTAAAGATTTTGAAAAAACTTATTTTAAAGAAGTATATGAAAGTCTATCTAAAAAATTCAAACTTGGCAGAGTAAGAATTTTATTAAAACAACCTAGGTCAACATTAAGTTGGCACAGAGATCCGGAGCCCAGATTACACATACCAATAATTACAAATCCTGGATGTATAATGGTTATAGAAAATGTTGCAAAACATCTACCAGCAGATGGTTCTGTTTATATTACAAATAACCTCAAGTACCATAATGCTTTTAATGGTGGCGAAGAAAATAGAGTGCATTTAGTGGCTTGTTTACCAGAATATAAATTTAATTAATCTCATCTAATTATAAATCAAAATATTGTGGTATAAATTGATATACTATATATATGTAGTTAAATTTTGATGTTATTAAACATCAAGCAATAAATATATGAAGGTAAAAAAAGTTGTTTTAGCATCAGACCATGCTGGGTTTAAGTTAAAGGAAAGTATAAAAAAATTTTTAGTTAAAAAAAGGAAAAAAATTTTGGACCTTGGAACAAAAAATATGGAATCTGTTGATTATCCAGATTTTGCTCATTTGCTATCTAAAAAAATGAAAAAAAAGAATAATCAAATGGGTATTTTAATTTGTGGTTCAGGAATAGGCATGGATATGGCTGCTAATAAACATAAAAATATAAGAGCTGCTCTTTGTTATAATATAAAATCAACTAAATTAAGTAGATCACACAATAATGCTAATGTTATGGCTATCGGGGCAAGATTAACTAAAAAAAATCTTGCTCTAAAATGTGTTTCGGCATTTATGCTTACTCCTTTCGAGGGTGGTAGACACAATAAGAGAGTTAAAAAAATATGAGTAAATTAAACAAATATATTTCAAATAGTTATCAAGATTTTTTTGATAAAGATTTATCATTTACAGATCCTGATTTATTTAGTTCTATAAAAGAAGAACTCATCAGACAGCAACAACACATAGAACTTATTGCTTCAGAAAATATTGTTTCAAAAGCTGTTCTTGATGCACAAGGTTCTATCATGACAAATAAATATGCTGAGGGTTATCCAACAAAAAGATATTATGGTGGTTGTGAGTTTGTTGACAAGGCTGAGATGTTAGCACTTGATCGAGTTAAAAAGCTATTTGATGCTAAATTTGCAAATGTACAACCACATTCAGGAGCCCAAGCCAATGGCGCAGTTTATTTAGCACTTTTAAATCCTGGAGATCCAATACTTGGTATGAGTTTAAATTCAGGTGGTCACTTAACACATGGAGCGAAAGTAGCTCTTTCAGGTAAATGGTTGAACTCATTTCATTACGATGTAGACAAAGAAACAGGGTTAATAGATTACGATGAAGTAGAAAAAATTGCCATGAAGCATAAACCTAAACTAATTATAGCTGGAGGAAGTGCTTATTCAAGAATTATTGATTTTAAAAAATTTAAAGAAATAGCAAAAAAGATTAATGCATATTTTATGGTTGATATGGCTCATTTTTCTGGTTTAGTTGCAGGAAAAGGATATCCTAATCCAATTGAATATGCAGATGTAGTAACATCAACTACACACAAAGTTTTGAGAGGAGGGCGTGGCGGAATAATTTTAACTAATAGGGAAGATATATTTAAAAAAATTAACTCAGCTGTTTTTCCAGGTTATCAAGGTGGACCCTTAATGCACGTAATAGCAGCAAAAGCAGTGGCTTTTAAAGAAGCGTTAAAGCCTGAATTTAAAGATTATATAAAGGCAGTTCTTGAGAATGCAAAAATTCTATCAGAAACATTAAAGAATAATGGATTTAAAATTTTTTCAGGAGGAACCGATACACATTTAATGCTAGTTGATTTAAGGCCATTTAATGTTACAGGAAAAGATGCTGAAACAAGTCTTTGTAAAGCAAATATTACATGTAATAAAAATGGTATACCTTTTGATACAGCAAAACCAACAATTACATCGGGAGTCAGGCTTGGATCACAAGCGGCAACTACAAGGGGCTTTGGATTAAATGAATTTAAAATAGTTGGAGAATTAATTACTAAAGTGATAAAAGGTCTATCAAAAAATAAAGAAGGTAACACTCAGGTTGAATCAGAAGTAAGAAAAGAAGTAATTGCGCTTTGTTCAAAATTTCCTATATATAACCACTTACTGAATAATTAAATATGATTTGTCCATTTTGTAGAGAAAAAGATACATCTGTTGTTGACTCTAGGCCTACAGAGGATGGTACTGCGATTAGAAGAAGAAGAGTTTGTACATGCAATGGCGGAATGAGATTTACAACATTTGAAAGAGTTCAGATTAGAGAATTAACTGTTATTAAAAAAAATGGTCGTAGAACTCCATTCGATAGAGAAAAACTAGCTAAATCTTTTTTTACAGCTTTAAAAAAAAGACCAATAGATCAAGAAACTATTGAAAAGGTTGTATCAAGAATAGCTAGAGAGTTAGAGGAATTGGGTCAAACAGAGGTTCAATCAAGCGTAATAGGAAAAAAGGTTATGGAAACGCTTAAAGGTCTAGATAAAATAGCATATGTCAGATATGCCTCGGTATATACTAATTTCAAAGAAGTTGGTCAGTTTGGAGAATATATCGAAGAACTAGATGGAAAATCATAAGAGAAAATATTTTATGAGGCTTGCATTACAGCAGGCCCAAACAATAATTGGTAATACTTCTACAAATCCAGCTGTAGGATGTGTAATTGTTAAAGATGGTTGCGTTGTAAGTGCTGCTTCTACAAACATAAACGGAAGGCCCCACGCTGAATATAAGGCTTTAAATAATATAACAAATTCAGTAAAAAAAAAATCAAATCTATTTGTTACACTTGAACCCTGTTCTCATTACGGCAAGACACAACCATGTGTAAATAAAATTATAAAAGGAAAAATTAAAAAAGTTTTTTTTTCAATAAATGATCCCGATATAAGATCGTACAAAAAAAGTATTAATATTTTAAAAAGAAGATCAATTTTTACTTCCAAGGGAATAGAATCAAGAAAAATAAGAAATTTTTATCAGAGTTATATAAAATATAAAAAAGGAAATCTACCTTTTGTTTCTTCAAAACTTGCAATATCAAAAGATTTTTATACAAAAAATATTTATAAAAAATGGATAACAAATTTTTATTCAAGATCAAGAGTGCATTTACTTAGAAGTAAACACGACTGTATTTTGTCTAGTGTTAAAACAATTTTAAATGATAATCCATTATTAGACTGTAGAATAAATGGACTTGAAAATAAATCACCTACCAAAGTTATATTGGATAAAAAGCTTAGAATTCCAATTAATTCAAGAGTAATTAAAAACGCAAAAAAGCAAAAAACTATTATTTTTTATAACAAACCTAATTATAAAAAAATACAATTATTAAAAAGACTAAAAGTTAAACTTTTGTGGACATCTTTGAATAAAGATAACTACTTAAATTTAAAAGAAATCTTAATGCTTTTAAATAAGAATGGTTACTCAAGAGTTTTTTTAGAATCTGGATTAAAATTAACGCAAGCTTTTTTACGTAATAATTTAGTTGATGATTTTTATCTATTCATATCTAATAATAAAATTAAGAGAAATGGAAATTTAAGTTTTAAAAAAGACTTTAACCTTTTCTTAAAAAAGAAAAAACAAGAGGCACCAAACGTTAATCTTTTTGGCGATAAAATGATTTTATATAAAATTAAATAATGTTTACAGGAATAATAAAAAACACTGGTAAATTAACAAAAATCCTTAAAAAAGGAAAAAATGTACTTATTGAAGTATCATCGAATATTAATTTTAAAAAGAATGAAATTGGATCGTCAATATCTTGTTCAGGTGCGTGCTTAACTCTAGAAAAATATACAAATAAATCATGCAGATTTTATATTTCGAAAGAAACTATAAATAGAACGATTTTTAAATACTCTAAAAAAGGTGAAATTATTAACCTAGAAAAGTCATTAAAATTTGGTGATCGTGTATCAGGTCATTTTGTTCAGGGCCACGTTGATTCAACTTCCAAAGTATCTAAAATTTTTTTTGTTGGAAAATCTTGGTATATAAATTTTACATTAAATAAAAAATATATGAGTTCATTAATTGAAAAGGGATCTATTGCGATAAATGGAGTTTCATTAACAATATCAAAAGTATTTAAAAAAGGATTTCAGGTTGTTGTTATTCCTCATACTTTAAAACAAACTAATTTACTTTATCTTAAAGAAAATAATTTTGTAAATGTTGAATTAGATATATTAAGTAAATATATTAAGAAAAATTTATAATGAATAATTTTAACTTTTCAAAAATAAAAAATATCCTAAATGATGCAAAAAAAGGTAAAATGTTCATTTTAGTTGATGATCAAAGCAGAGAAAATGAAGGTGATTTAATTATTCCAGCATCAAAAGTTACAGGTAAATCTATAAATTTTATGGCTAAGTATGGTCGAGGGTTAATTTGCCTTTCATTAACACAGTCCCAAGCAAATAAACTTAATTTACCTCTAATGTCAGCAATTAATAAATCAAGAAACCAGACTGCTTTTACTATCTCGATAGAAGCGAGAAAAGGAATCACAACTGGAATTTCAGCTCACGACAGAGCAAAGACAATTAAAACTGCTATAAAAAAAAAGGCTAAACCGAAAGATGTTGTTTCACCAGGACATGTCTTTCCTTTGGTTTCCAAAGATGGTGGAGTTCTTGTAAGAGCAGGCCACACAGAAGCATCGGTTGATGTGTCAAAGTTATCAAAAAATGGATCATCTGCTGTAATATGTGAAATTATGAATGATGATGGTAGTATGGCTAAGGGTAAACAGTTATTTAATTTTGCAAAAAAACATAAATTAAAAATTGGAAAAATTGATGATTTAATTGCTTTTAGATTAAATAAAGAAAAATTAATTAAATTAAAAAAATCTACAAATATAAAAATAAAAACACAAAACTATAACATCAAAATTTTTGAAAATTTATTAGACGGATCTGAAAACTTTGCATTAATAAAAGGAGATATTAAAAAAAACAAAAATCCTAGAGTTAGAGTAATTTCATCAAATATTGTAAAAAATTACCTTTTGGGGGAAAAATTACCTAATTCTTTTAATCAAACAATAGATCACTTTAAAAATTATAAAGATTGTGTTTTGGTTTTTATAAGAGATACGAATCTTAAATCAGTTTCTGAAACATTAAGAGGGTATAAAAGTAAAAAATTTTATAAAAAAGGACAAGATAAGTTAATTAGAAATTATGGCATAGGAGCACAAATTATTAAGTCTCTGAACATAAAAAAAATGATATTAGTAACAAGGTCAAAAAAAAATGTTATTGGATTAGATGGATATGGTATAAAAATCTCTAAACAAGAAATTATTAAATGAAAAATAAAATTTTAATTATTACTGCAAATTATTATAAATCTATTTCAAAAAGTCTTTACGAATGTGCTAAAAAAACTTTAAGTAAAGAAAGTATTCATAAAGTTAAATGTAATATAATAGAAGTTCCAGGTATATTTGAAATTCCTGTTA
>CACIUJ010000028.1 GCA_902589795.1 uncultured Pelagibacteraceae bacterium
ATATGTGGGAGTTAGGTATAAAGGTTTTAGAGGAGACAAAAGATTATAAATTAAAAAAAAATATACCAGTTATTGCAGGTGGAGTATTTCCAACTTTTGCACCAGATATTTGTATAAAGCATAATTTAATAGATATGGTTTGTGTTGGAGAAGGAGAAAATGCACTTATCGATTTATGTAAAAAAATTGAAAACAAAGAAGATTATTCTGATGTAACTAATTTATGGATCAAAAAGAATAATGAAATAATTAAAAAAAATTCTATTACAAGACCTGTAGACATAAATCAAAATCCACCTATTGACACTTCTCTTTTTGAAGAAAATAGACTTTATCGGCCTATGGCAGGAAAAGTTTATAAAATGTTTCCTGTAGAAACAATTAGGGGGTGCCCTTTTACTTGTACTTTTTGTAATTCACCTGATCAAATGAGACTTTATAAAGGGCTAGGACATAATTTTTATAGAAAAAAAAGAATGGATCTTGTTCATAAAGAATTAAAACACTTTAAAGAGACGCACAAAGTTGAATATATGTATTTTTGGGCCGACACATTTCTTGGAATGAGTCAAAAAGAACTTGATCAATTCTGTGAAATTTATTCTGATATTAATCTGCCCTTTTGGATGCAAACTAGGCCTGAAACAGTGACAGACTATAATTTAAAAAAACTAAGCCAGGTTGGTCTACATAGAATATCTTTTGGTCTAGAGCATGGAAATGAAAAATTTAGAAGAGAGATTTTAGATAGAAGGTGGACTAACAAAGATATAATAGAAAAGTTAAAAATACCAAAAAAATATGAGATTTCATTTAGCGTCAATAACATAACAGGTTTTCCCACAGAAACTAAGAAACTTGCTTTTGATACAATTGAAATAAATAGGAAAATTGAATCTGATAATCAAAATATATATTCATTTGTTCCATTTCACGGTACTCCATTAAGAAAAATGTGCGAAAAATTAGGATTGATTGACCATGATACAATTACAAAATGTAATACAATGAAATCTCAACTAAATATGCCTCAATATCCCCCACACGAGATAGAAGAAATAAAAAAATGTTTTGCTTTATATGTCAAGTTTCCCAAAAGTAGATGGAAAGAAATAGAACGTGCTGAAAAAAATGACAAGGAAGGAAATAAAATTTATAATAGCCTTAGAGCAGAATATTTGGAAAAATATATGCCAAAACCAGATGCAGATCCTCACGGTGGATTAGAAGGATTTAAAGAAGTATATGAGGATTCAAACATACTAGATATGCCTGATGATAAAAAATCTGGTTATATGGATGAAATGATCTAGTGAGAAATTATAAAAACAATTAATTTATATTCATTAAATATGGAAAACGAATTTATACAAGGAAAGTGGTATAGGATTAATAAAAAGATTAAAACAAAATTAGTAGCCAAATATCATAAAATAAAAGATTGGAAGATGGATCCGATGGGTTATTTTTTAATAGATGTTGACCGAGAAGACCTATGTATAAGGGTAGGATATTGTAAGTTTACAAAATTAGGGAATAATCCTGTAAATGATATGGTTGCAGAAGTTAGAGGTAAAACAGCAATAGAGATAGTTAATACCTTGATAAGAGAAAAGTTTATTTCAACTTTACAACATGCAGCAGACATGGGCATAGAACTTCAAAAGGCTGAACTATCTTTAAAACATGGTTTTAAATATATTCAAGACAAAGATTTATTTATTGACAATCAAAAAAACGTAATTTAAAGAGTAAATTAATACTGAAGTTTAGGTGGGGAACAATGTGAAATTCATTGACTGTTCCTGCAACGGTAAAAACGAAAGTTTAAGTCCGAGCGCCACCCAGTATAGACCCCTGTTGAACGAAGGCCAGGAAAAGTCTAGTTCTGCAATGCAAATTAGCAGAGGCATTATATAAGTTAACTTTAACTATAAAAGATGCCAATGCGAACAAATGTAAAAACAATAGTATTTATTATAATATTTTCGTTAATTTCCAATAAAGTTTTAGCTGAGAATCTCCCAATTATTGTAATTGCTCCTGGAAAAAATCCACAATCTTTAGCAACGGTAGGAAGTAGCGTAACTGTTATTGACGGAGATGATTTAAACGCTTCATCAAATTTTTCTCTAGCTAATATTATTGATGATAATTCAACAAATATAAATATGTTTCAAATGGGTGGAACTGGCGCAAATACAGGGATCCAATTACGTGGATTAGAAAAAAGATATTCAACTGTTTATGTTGATGGAGTGAAAATGTTAGACCCATCATCATCTGATGGTAGTTTTTATATGGAAAACATCATGAGCAATTCAATTGATAGAGTTGAAATTTTAAAGGGAACACAAAGCTCTCTTTATGGAAGCAATGCTATTGGTGGTACCATACACATATTTACAAAAAAAGGTAGAGAGGGAAATAATTCAAACTTTGAAATTGAAACGGGAACAAACAACACAAGAAATTTAACATACTCAGTTGATGGTTCTAACGATAAATTTGATTATTATTTAGGCTTAAATAAGCTTGTAACAGACGGGATTTCCGCAATGAGTGACAATAACGAGGATGATCAATATAGAAATGATGGAATAGTCGGAAACCTTGGTTACAAAATAAATGATAATTTTAGAATAGAAAATTCCTTTAGATATGTAGATACTTTTTTTGAGTATGATGCTGTTAATAGTTCCTACAAAGATATTAATAGCACTGATAATATAGAGGGCACATATACTTTAAAATTAATTCATGAAAAAGATAAATTTAAAAATTCTTTTATCTATAATAAACTTTATAGTGAAAGAGCTACAGGCGATCATGCAAATACGTATACAAACTATTTTGGCTATAGAGATGCTATCAATTATTTAGGACAATATAATTTTAATTTAGATAACAGAATTGTTTATGGAATTGATAGTGAGTTTGATACATCAAGATATCCAAAAGATTGGTCTGGTGGTGCAATGAGAAATCATGATGAAAGCATCATTTCGCAATATTTTGATTTACAATTTAGGCCATTTGAAAAATTATATTCTACGTTTGGGTTAAGAAGCGATGATCACACAACAGTTGGAAGAAAAACGAGTGGGAGAGCCACAATGAATTATAAATTAAATAAAAATAGCAAAATAAGATCTTCCTTTGGAGCAGGCGTTAGATTTCCCGCTTTATATGATTACAAATATGCTTCAACAACAATTGTTGATAACGGAGGAGCTTTGGAAGACTTAAAGGCAGAAAGAGGTCTAAGTTTTGACGTTGGTTATGATACATATTTAGAAAATTTAAATTTAGGATTAAGTATTGCTTTATTCAGAACTGAGCAAAAAAATTCACTACTAAATAATGCAAGAACTGGATGGGTTCAAGGAAATGCTACTGGAGTTAATACTAGCGAGGGTATCGAATTAAGTGGTAACTGGAAACCAACTGATAAAAAAATTAGTTTAGATTTTGGTTATACATTTGTAGATTCGTATGATGCAGCTACATGTGACCCCGAGGAGTTAGCTGCGTATGCAGATAGCGAATGTCGATTAACAGGAACAAAGCTTGCAACAGCAAAAGTCAGAGTACCCAGACATGCTATTCAATCAAAGATTAATTATAATTTTAATACAAATTTGAAAACATCTTTAAGTGGAAAGTATATTGGTGAGACAAGAGATTTTGGAAACACCAACAATAATTGGACAGACGTAATTCTAAGTGATTATTTTGTTTTTGATTTAAACACTAAATACCAAATATTTAACAATTATGAGTTAATTTTTAGCGTTGATAACATATTGGACGAAAATTACACGCAAGCGTATCAATACTCAACACCTGGAAGAACTTTCAATTTTGGAATAAGAAGGGTATATTAGGTTATGCAAAATTTGATAACTAGTCTAAAAAGAGAATACTTTCCAATTGGTTTGATTGTAATTTTAGCTCTTTCTAGATTGATTCCCCATCCTGATAATTTTACACCTATAATTGCTATAGCTATAATGGGTAGCTACTTTTTCAATAATATTAATTTATCATACTTGGTAGTTTTATTTTCAATGCTTATAGCAGATTTTTTTATTGGATTTTATGGTCATGTATTATTTGTTTATTTGCCCCTATTTTTAATTATTCTAGTATTTTTTAAACTAAGCAAAAAAATTAATTTTAAAAATCTTTTTATTTTTGGTTTTACGGGTTCGTTAATATTTTTTATAATTTCAAATTTTGGTGTTTGGCTTGTAAGTGGATTATACGAAAAAAATATAAATGGGTTAATAGAGTGCTATTTTATGGCAATACCTTTTTTTAAAAATACATTGATCTCAACATTGATATTTTCATATCTTTCTTTAATTATTTACAAATTTTCAAATAAATTTTTTATAGTTAAAGCTTAATTATTAAATAAAAATGGCAGATAAAGATTTTGTAAACAGTTATTTGAATGACTTTTCATCTTTATTAAAACCTAACGATGAATTGACAGCTATGCTTGTCGAGGTGAAAAATATTTTACTAAATGTTAAAAAAAATAATTCTAAAGTAATGATATTCGGAAATGGAGGAAGCGCAGCAATAGCTAGTCATGTTAGTGTAGATATTACTAAAAATGCAGGAATACGTTGTTTAAATTATAATGAAGCAGATTTAATAACTTGTTTTTCAAATGACTACGGTTTTGAGAGGTGGATAGAAAAAGCTGTTGATTTTTATTCTGATAAAAATGATGTATTAATATTGATCTCATCTAGTGGAAAATCTCAAAACATGATCAATGCTTGCAAAGCTGCAAAAAATAAAAATATTTCTAAAATTATAACTTTTACAGGGCATGAAAAAAATAACCCTCTTTCTAAGCTAGGGGATGTTAATTTTTGGATTGATAGCAAAGCATATAACTTTGTCGAAAACACACATCAAGTTTGGCTTTTAACTATTTGTGATTTGATTATAGGAAAAAGAGAATATCCAGCTAATTAATCAAATTCTGATCATATCATAATAGAATAAAAAAAATATAAATGGCTGATAGTTTAAAAAAAAAAATACTTGTTATTGGTAACCAAGGATATGTTGGTTCAGTTTTGGTTGAACGGTTAAAACAAAAAACTGGGAATGAAGTAATAGGATTTGATAGCGGTATATATGCTAAACTAATTACATCTAAATCTGACCCTGATAAATATTTAGACAAACATTATGTTCAGGATGTAAGAAATTTTGATCCTGAGATATTAAAAGATGTTAAGGCTGTAGTTTACCTTGCAGCAATATCTAATGATCCAATGGGAAATAAATATGCAGATCTTACAAAAGAAATTAATTATTTGAGTTGTATAAAAATTGCAAATTTCGCAAAAAAATTTGGAGTAGAAAGATTTATATTTGCCTCAAGTTGTTCAGTTTATGGATTTGCTGGAAACGATGCAAAAAAAGAAGATGACAAACTTGATCCACTAACAGCTTATGCAAAATCAAAAATAGATAGCGAAGAGTCTCTATACAAAATTTCTAATGATAAATT
>CACIUJ010000029.1 GCA_902589795.1 uncultured Pelagibacteraceae bacterium
TGATAGTAAATTTAGAAATTCAATAAATATGTCAGGAGTAAACTCAATAAACTGGTCAAGGATTGTGTTCCAAATAGTTTATTACTTTTTTGCATATTTTCAAATTGCAAAGAAAAATGAAAAAATAAACTTTTCAGTTCCAACTGGAAATTTTGGAGATGCTTATGCAGGTTATATAGCTAAAAAAATGGGACTTCCGATTAATAAGTTATTAATAGCAACCAATAAAAACGATATTTTAAAAAGAGTAATTGATACTGGTATATACAAGCCTCAAAAAGTTAAACAAACTATTTCACCAAGCATGGATATTCAAGTAGCAAGCAATTTTGAAAGATTAATTTTTGATATTTGTTCAAAAAATTCAACCAAAACAATTAAATTTATGAAGGATTTAAAAGAAAAGGGTAAAATTAAATTTCAAAAAAAAGAACATAAAAAATTAAAAGAAAATTTTTTATCAGAAAGTGTAGATGACAATGAAACCAAATTAATTATTAGTAAAATTTATAAACAAAATAAAAAATTAATTGATCCTCATACTGCAGTTGGAATAGGAGCGGTTAAAAAAAGTGATCTTAGTGGCAATACGATAATTTTAGCTACAGCTCATCCTTTTAAATTTTCAAATATAGTTTTAAAAGAAACAGGATCCAAACCAACAATTTCAGGAAATTTAAAAGATATTATTTTTAGAAAAGAAAAATTTGATCAATTAAATAAAAATATAGAAGATGTAAAAAAGTATATTTTAGAAAGGATTTAATCTTTGGTTAAACAGGAGTGGCTTGCTTAGCTAATTTATCGGCCAATTCATTCATTGGGTCGTTTGAATGACCTTTTACCCAATTCCATTCAACGGGGATAATTTTAACTAAGTCTTGCAGTTTTTTCCAAAGATCAATATTTTTAACATTTTTTTTGTCAGCTGTTTTCCAATTATTTTTTTCCCATTTATTAATCCAAACAGTAATTCCATCTTTTAAATATATTGAATCTGTAAAAATTTTAACCTGTTTTAAAGATAGCTGATTCTTTTCTTTTTCATTAAAATATTCTAGAGCCATTATTGCTGCTGTTAATTCCATTCTATTGTTTGTTGTTAATTTTTCTCCGCCAAAAAGCTCTTCTTTTTTATTATCAAATATTATTACAGCGGCCCAACCACCTGGACCAGGATTTCCTACACAAGCGCCGTCTGTATAAATTTTAAC
The DNA here is from genome assembly GCA_902589795.1 of uncultured Pelagibacteraceae bacterium. Lineage (GTDB taxonomy): Bacteria > Pseudomonadota > Alphaproteobacteria > Pelagibacterales > Pelagibacteraceae > AG-414-E02. The sequence continues at coordinate 1,215 of CACIUJ010000029.1, forward strand.
TTCCATAACTAAAAAAAATAGTCCTGATAATTTTGTACACTATTGTGAAATTCTAATCTTTTCAAATATTCAACAGGATCTTTTATTTTAACCAAAGCACCCTCGATTAAGTTTAAGTAGTCAAAAACCCTAGTCAATAAAAATCTTATTGCAGCCCCTTGACATAAAATTTTTAATGAATTTTTTTCATCTTCATTTAAATTTCGTATGCTTGAATACCCATCAATAAATTTTTTTGCTTTAGTAACATTAAAACTTAAATTTTCTTTTTCTCCTTCAAAGCATAAGGCATTTAGACACACAGCAATTTCAAAAGCATAAAAGTCATTACATGAAAAATAAAAATCAATTATACCTGACAACTCGTTATTTTTAAAAAAAATATTATCCGGAAACAAGTCAGCATGAATTATTCCTGAAGGAAGATTTTTTGGCCAATTTTTTTCAATCTCAATTAAATTTTTTTCTATAACATCTCCAAGATTAGGATGAATTTTTGAACAATCATTTTTGACTCTATTGTAAATATTTTTCCATGAATTAATTGAAAGTTTGTTTATTCTTTTTCCTGGTAAGTTTTTTGTTATCATGTGCATTTTAGCTGTTCGTATACCTACATTGTAGCAATCCATAGGATTTAGAATTTTTTTTGCCTTACCTTCTAAAAATGATACAACAGCTGCCTTTTTACCCAAAACCTCTGATATATAGTTTCCATTTTTATTTATTATAGGTTCGGGTGAAGGAAAATTTTCATTAAAAAGATTTTTCATTAAACCTATAAAAAAAGGCAAATCTTTTTCATCTACTCTTTTTTCATACAATGTAAGAATAAATTTACCCTTTTCTGTTTTAATAAAATAATTAGTATTCTCAATGCCGTCAGTAATTTCATCAAAATTTAATAATTTTCCCAAATCATATTTTTCAAAAAAATTAACCAACTGTTCTTTTGATAATTTTGTATATACTGCCATTTTTTAATATCAGTGTTTTTTTTATTAATATAAGGTATTGTTATCTAATGACAAACCATACCATTTTGCAAAACTCTCCTTATAAAGTTAAAGTTGAAAAAGGTAAAACTTATTTTTGGTGTTCCTGCGGATTATGTAAGAAACAGCCTTTTATCGATAATTTTCAAGAATCAGGAGACTGTAAGCCAGTTAAATATTTAGCAAATTCAGATAAGGAAGTTTGGTTTTGTGGTTGTAGGCGAACAAAGCACCAGCCATTTTGTGATGGATCTCACTCTAAGCCTTAGTTTTTTTAAGTGTTGCTTTGGTTTCCTCTATGCTTTTTAAATAAATTTTTTCTAACTTATTTTTATCAATTGATTTATTTATTAAATCCTCAACTACTTTAATACTAATTTTAATGGATGTATTTTTTATTTTTTTAAGTGCGCTCTCTTTCATTTGAGCAATTTTTTGTTCAGTGTTTTTTTTTCTTTCTTCAATAATTTGATGAAATTTTTTTGTTTTTTCAATAATATTTTTTTCGGTGTCTGTTTTTGCTTTATCTAAAATATTTTTAGTTTCTTTTTTTGAGCTATCTATTTTTTTTTCATAATCGCTTAGTAAATTTTTTGCCTCTACTTTTAATTTTTCTGCCTCATCTAATTCTTTCCTTATCGAATCTATTTGACTATTTAATGACCCATTTATTTTTTGTGGTATTTTTAAATAGATTAAGCCACCCACAAAAACAAAAAAAGAAATTGCCACCCAAAAAGTAGCGTCTATAGTCATAAATTTTTCTCCATTTCTTTTTTAGCCACAGTTTCTACAATTGCAGACACATTACTTTTATTAACTTCGCTACCAATAATTTGTTTTACTATCTCTCCAGAAACTTCTTCAGCTATTTTGTTTATTTTTGAAATTGAGTTTTTGTTTAAATTTTTAATCTCTAATTCGGCATTTTGAATTTCTTTTTCAATCTCATCATTAATTTTCTTTTTATTTTTTTCTAAATCTAGCGCAAGATTTTTATTACTTTCTTCAATTATTTTTTTTGCCTCTTTTTTGGCATCCTCAACTATTTGTTTATATTCTTTGAGTTTTTTTTCAGCACTTTCTTTTAGCTTTTGAGCTTCGTTAAGATCATTTACTATTCTGGACTTCCTGTTTTCAATGCTGAAAGTTATTTTGGGTAAAAATATTTTCCAAATAATTAAATAAAGACTAAAAAATATTACTATTAGCCAAAATATCTGGGATGCCCAGAATTCTGGATTAAGTTGAGGCATGCCTGCTTCGGAAGCTCCAGCTCTATTAAAGAGGAGCATAGCAATGCATAAAGCAAAAAAATAATTTTTCATATTTAAATTTTATTTTTAAAATGCAAATAAAATTATTAATGCTACTACTAGACCAAATAAACCAGTCGCTTCAGCCAAGGCGAATCCCAAAAGTAAGTTTGGGAATTGCTTTTGAGCTGCCGATGGATTTCTCATAGCGCCAGATAAGTAATTTCCAAAAATTATACCAATACCGACACCCGCACCTGCAAGCGCAATAGCTGCAAGACCTGCTCCTATCATTTTAGCTGCTTCTAACTCCATTTTTTCCTCCTTTGTTAATGGTGTAAATTTAATGCATCGTTTAAATAAATGCATGTTAAAATTGCAAAAACATAAGCTTGAAGAAAAGCAACAAGAATTTCTAGCCCAGTTAAAGCAACAGAAAAGCCAAGTGGCAACCATCCACCGAGCAATCCCAAACTTATTACAAACCCGCCAAATACTTTAAGCATAGTATGTCCAGCCATCATATTGGCAAACAATCTAACTGAAAGGCTAACGGGTCTACTTAAATATGAAATAATTTCAATAATTACTATTAATGGTAAAAGAATTACAGGAACCCCCTTTGGTACAAAAAGTTCTAAATATTTTAAACCATGTTTTATAAAACCTATAATAGTAACACCAACAAATACTATCGATGCTAAAACAAAAGTAACAATTATATGACTGGTAACTGTAAAAGAGTAAGGTAGCATACCAACCATATTGCAAAACAACACGAACATAAACAATGTAAAAATAAAAGGAAAAAAGGGTTTTGCAGATGAACCAGCGGTGTCATTAATCATTTTGGCAACAAAAGAGTAACTCATTTCGGAAACTAATTGTATTTTTGAAGGTATTAATGATTTTTTTTTAGTTCCAATAAATAAGAAAAATAATATAACAGAAGCACTTATCGTCATAAAAAGACTTGCGTTTGTAAAGGAAAGATTGATAGATCCTAAATTGATTTCAGGCCCAAGTCTATAAACTTCAAATTGGTGCATTGGATTTAAAGACATTTTACCTCTTTCTATATTTATTTATCTTATGCATTTTTTTAGCAGATCTGATTACATTCAAAATTCCAGCCACAACACCCAAAATAAAAAAACAAATTGTTAACAACGGTTTAGTATCAAACCAATTGTCCAAAAGAAACCCTATTGTTGAACCAACCACAACGGAGGCGACTAATTCTGTACTAATCTTAAGAGCTTTTCCTAAAGATGCGGCATTTGTACCATTATCTTTTATTTGGTTTTTTTTAATTTTTTTTTTTGCAATCTCTAAGCGAGTTGATATTTCGTTAAGATTTTTCATTATATTTTTTAATATTATGCAACAAGCCCCTCTGCTTTTTGCAAGTCTACAGAAACTAATTGGCTAATTCCTTTTTCAGGCATTGTTACTCCATACAATCTGTCCATTCTTGACATTGTTAAAGCGTGATGGGTAATAATTATAAATCTAGTTTGTGTAATTTTTGTCAATTCATCAAGTAAACCACAAAATCTTGTAACATTAGCATCATCAAGCGGAGCATCAACTTCGTCAAGTATACAAATCGGCGATGGGTTGGTTAAGAAAACTGCAAATATTAAAGACAAAGCTGTTAAAGCTTGTTCTCCTCCAGAAAGTAAACTTATCGATTGTAATCTTTTTCCAGGCGGGCTTACTAAAAGTTCAAGGCCAGCTTCTAGCGGATCATCAGAATCCACCAGCTCTAATTTAGCCGTTCCCCCGCTAAAAAGTTTCGTATACACATCGTTAAATTTGTTATTAACTTTCTCGAAAGCTTCTAGCAATCTCTCTCTTCCTTTTTGGTTTAGTTCATTGATGCTGGATCTTAATTTTGCTATAGCAGAAACTAAATCTTCTCTATCTTTTTCCATCTTTTTAATTGTTGTTTTATGTTGTTCTGTTTCT
>CACIUJ010000030.1 GCA_902589795.1 uncultured Pelagibacteraceae bacterium
ATCCTGGCAAAATACCCATTTCGTCCAAAAACTTTTAGCATGATATAATTCCTGTTCAGGAATTTCTTTAGCAGGTATATTATCCGCGGGCGGGACGTAACCACCGGATGAAGAATCTGCTGACTTTGCTTCTATTTTATTATCTATATATTCATCACTCATTTTTTATTTTCCTTCTAATTTTTATTTTCTGCTATTAATAATTTTTCTTTATTGTTTTTTGCTAACATTTTTTCATAACTAATTTGTTTAGCTAACCAATCAGAGTAGTCTTTTTCTTCATCAACTTTAACAAATCCACGCATTGCATAGTGGCCAGTTCCACAATATTCGGCACAAAGAATTTCAAACTCTCCGGTCTTTTCAGGTGTAAACCAGTAGTAAGTTATAATGCCAGGAAGTGTATCCATTTTTGCTCTAAATTGAGGAACATAAAAATTGTGTAAAACATCTAAAGATCTTAATTCAATCTTAACCGGTTGATTAATCTCTAAATGAAGATCTGCGTCCATAACTAAAAGATCATCTTTACTATTTGGATCATTTGGATCTAATCCATATGGATTTTCATCATTCATTAAATCTATGCTTGTCTTGCCTAAAATACCATCGTCTCCTGGTAATCTGTAATTCCATCCCCATTGGTAAGCAACAACTTCTATTTTTAAAGCGTCTTCAGGAACTGAAATATATTTATTCCAAACAACTAATCCAGGCGCAAGTAAAGCAACAACGCCCAGAGCAGTTAACCAAGTAAGTCTAAATTCTAATTTTTTGTCTTCTGGTTTATATTCTGCTTTTCTTTCTGGTCTATAACGATACTGCCAAACACAGTAAGCCATGAACAAACAAATTGCTACGAATACCGCTCCCGTAATCCAAAAAGTTAAAATAATTGTATCGTCAATGTTACCCCAATTTGATGCAACTGGTGTCCACCACCATGGAGTCCAGATATGAAATATGACTGAACCTATTGTAACCAAAACTAAAATGATTGCTACAAACACTTATAATTTCTCCTAAAATTTTAAGTCTATTTTTACAACTTTTTCATTTTTATAACAATATTTTACACTGTGAATCTTTTTCAATAAGAGCAAATTGATTGAGCAAATTAATTCATTTGATGTGTCAACTTGATGCAGTTTTGAAAATTAACTTAGATTCAAGTGATAGTTTACTATTGTAATTGCCGAAAGCGCAGCCGTTTCAGCTTTTAAAATATTTTTTGCCAAAGAGATCGAGTAAGTTTGCTTTAAATCCAGTATTGTTTTTCTTTCAATTTCTGAAAAATCACCCTCCGGTCCTACTAGAATACATATTGGCCCATCGATATTTTCTGCTAAAATATTTTTTAAATTATTTTGATCCGAATTAATATTACAAAAAATCAAAAATCCATTTTTTGGAAATTTAGATAAAAAGTTTTTTATTAATTCTGGCTTATTAATTTCTGGAATCGAAATTCGGTTAGATTGCTCGCTAGCTTCTACTATAATTTTTTTAATTCTTTCAATATTTATCTTTCTTACAACTGTTCTCTCAGATAAAATAGGAATAAATTTTTGTACTCCTAATTCGGTGCCTTTTTGAATTACAAAATTTAATGGATTTTGTTTTATTGGTGAAAAAGCCAACCAAATATTTTTTTCTTTAATTTTATCTCTAACCTTTCCCTTTACTTTTATTTTTGCTCCACTTTTTTCATAGGATTCAAGAATCGTTTCCCATTCTCCTTGTATATTAAATATAGATAATTTATTACCTATTTTTAATCTCATCACATCTTTAACGTAATGAGTTTGCTCTCTTGTTAAGTGTGATGATAAATCACTTTGAATTTTAGCAGGAAAGTATAACCTTATTCTAGAAGACATGAAAAAAACTTTCTTAATATCATTTTTTATAATTTTTTTTTTGTTAAACTATAATACTTTTGGAAAAACTATGAAAGATTTACCTTACCATCATTTACCAGATGGAACATTTAGAAATCCCGAAGGAAGTCCATTAAGAGATCCTAATTTTAAATGGGACATGTCAAAATGGAATGAGGAAAAGAAAAAAATCAAAATTAATATCCCTGATGATCATGTTATAGATAAAAAGAAAGTGTTAGAAAATTTAGAAAAATATAAAAATGAAAATTACGTTGCTTGGATAGGACACGCAACATTTTTAATTAAACTTGGTGATACTACAATAATTACAGATCCTGTTTTTTCAAAAAATATGGGACCATTAATTTTTGGACCGAAAAGATATGTTGATCCTGCTATTAATCTTAAAGAAATACCAGAAGTAAATTTATTTCTTTTAACTCACAATCATTATGATCATTTAGATTATAAAACAATAAAAAAATTTCCTTATAAAGAAGCTAACGTTCTTACTCCACTTAAGCTTGGTAGATATTTTACTAAAAATAAATTTAAAAAAGTTAAAGAGATGGATTGGTATGAACAAACAACAATTAATGATTTGAAAATTACATTTGTTCCTGCTGTCCATTGGTCAAAAAGAACGCTTACAGATACTGACAAAACTTTATGGGGAAGTTTTTTAATAGAATATAAAGATAAAAAAATATTTTTTGCTTGTGATACAGGCTATGGGAGTATTTATAAAGAACTTGGAGAAAAATATGGACCTATTGATTTAACTTTTATTAATATAGGAGCTTATAATTTTTATCCCATGGCTCCACAAAAAGATAAGTCTATCTTTCATACAAATCCTGAGGAAGCGCTAAATATTGGTCAAGATCTAAAAAGTAAAAAGGTTTTGGGAATGCATTGGGGAACCGTGGTGCTTTCTCTTGAAGATCCTTTTGAACCACCATTAAGATTTAAAAATTCGACCAATATGTATGGATATCATAAAGATGATGCTATTATATTTAAAATAGGTGAGGTTCAAAAGCTAGAAGATTTGTTATGAAAATAGAAAATACTAAAGCCTGTGTGTTTGATGCTTACGGAACTTTATTTGATGTAAATTCTGCTGCTGCACAATGCAAAGAAAAAATTGGAAACAGATGGGAGGCTTTTGCTAACGCCTGGAGAACTACTCAGCTTGAATATACTTGGTTAAGAAGTCTTATAAAGAAACATAAAAACTTTTGGGAAATTACTGAAGACTCCTTAGATCACACTATGGAAACTTTTAAAATAAAAAAAAATATGAGATCTGAATTATTAAATTTATATAAAAAACTTAGCCCTTACCCTGAAGTTAAAGAATGTTTGGAGAATCTTAAATCTAAAAAAATTAAAATAGCCATACTATCTAATGGAACACCAGATTTATTAAAGGAGTTAGTGGAAAGTAATAATATACAAAATTATTTTGATGATATTATGTCTGTTGAATCTGTGGGAATTTATAAACCAGATTCAAAAGTATACGAAATGCCTATAAACAAATACAATTGTAAACCTGAAAATATTTGCTTTATGAGCTCAAATACCTGGGATGTTTCTGGTGGAGGAATTTTCGGATATAATGCCGTTTGGGTAAATCGTTTCAATAAAGTTTTTGATAAATTGAGTTACAAACCCAAATTTGTAATAAATAATTTAAAAGAGTTAATAAATATAATTTAATAATGACAAGAGTAATTAAAATTGAGAAAAATGGTGGGCCAGAAGTTCTTCAAATAAAAAATATTGAGCTTAAGCAGCCTCAACCAGATGAAGTTTTAATTGAAACTAAAGCAATCGGACTTAATTATATTGATACTTATCATCGATCTGGCTTATATCCCTTGCCTCTTCCTTCGGAAATTGGTGTAGAGGCTTCTGGTGTAATAAAAAAAATTGGATCAAAAGTAAAAGGTTTAAGTGTTGGAGATAGCGTAGCATATGGAGGTTTGCCTGTAGGTTCATATGCCGACGAACGAATTTACCCTGCTGACAAATTAGTAAAATTACCAGATGACATTACTTTTGAAATAGGAGCATCTATAATGACGAAAGGGCTTACAGTTTTTTATCTCTTGTATAAAACTTTTCCAGTAAAATCTAATGATACAGTTTTATTTCATGCCGCAGCAGGTGGTGTTGGACAAATTTTTTGTCAATGGGCTAAAAGTATTGGATGCAAAGTTATTGGAACCGTTGGCTCAGATGAAAAAATAAATATAGCAAAAAAAAATGGTTGTGATTTAGTTATAAATTATTCCAAAGAAAATTTTGTTGAAAAAGTTATGGATTTTACCAAAGGAAAAGGGATTCCCGTAGTCTATGATGGAGTTGGAGCAAAAACATTTGAAGATTCTATTGCTTGCTTAAGAAACACAGGAATGATGGTTTCTTTTGGAAATGCCTCTGGTCCTCTAAAAAACATTGATGTAAAAAAACATATTCAACCTAAAAGTTTATTTTTTACTCGTCCTACAGGAGGTCACTATTTTACATCCAGTGCATTATTAAGGGAAGCTGCTGAAAAACTATTTTATCAAATAAAATATGGGAAAGTAAAAATAGATATTTTTAAAAAATATAAACTAGAAGATGTTGTTCAGGCTCACAAAGATCTTGAAGGTAGAAAAATAATAGGTCCAGCAATCATTGTTCCTTAATGGAAAATTTAAGTATATTTGTTCAATTAACAAGATTAAATAAGCCAATCGGTTTTTTGCTTTTATTTTGGCCATGTCTTTGGGGACTTGCTCTTGGGTATTATTTTAATAACGAGGCATTATTATTTTTAAAATATACATTGCTATTTTTATTAGGATCAATTTTAATGAGAAGCGCAGGTTGCATTTTTAATGATATAGTTGATAAAGATTTTGACAAAAAAGTTGAAAGAACCAAAAATAGGCCTATAGCATCAGGAAAAATTTCAGTTTTAAAATCTTATATTTACGTATTTTTTTTATGCCTTCTATCGTTTTTTATACTTTTACAATTTAATTATTTAACAATAATTCTAGGTGTAGGCTCAATGTTTTTGGCTTTTGCTTATCCATTTATGAAAAGAATTACATATTGGCCGCAATTATTCTTGGGACTGACTTTTAATTGGGGGATAGTAATGGCTTGGACAGCAGTAACAAATAATATCTCTTTAGAACCAATTATATTATATATAGGAGCCATATTTTGGACACTTGGCTATGACACTATATATGGGCTTCAAGACATAAATGATGACGAAATTATTGGTATTAAATCAACATCAATTAAATTTAAAAATAATGTAAAAATTTTCGTAGGAATTAGTTATGCCATATCAATTTTTTTTATATTTTTTTTAGGTTTTATGCTAAAAATTCATTTTTACTATTTTATATTTTCCTCACTTTTTGTATTAAGTCTTATTTACCAGATGATAATTTTTGAAAAAA
>CACIUJ010000031.1 GCA_902589795.1 uncultured Pelagibacteraceae bacterium
ATTAAATCATCTAAATTCATACCATTTTTAATTTTTGCAATAATCTCAGCAGTTTTTGCTGGAAAGCTTTCATCCGGTATTTTCTTAGCTTTTTCCTCCCAGGCATTTATTTGATTTATATATTCCTTTAATTTATCAAGTTCTCTTTGACTTGAATTTTTGACAAATTTGCTGATAATCCCACCAATATTTAACATAAAAAACTATATTTTTTTTCTAAATCATTATAAATTATATTAGTTCAATTAAGACTTATATAATCAATAAAAAGAAAATTTAAACAGTAATGACACTAAATCTTAAAAATTTACTAAATCCAAAAGTTAAGGGTTCAAAAATGGGTGATTTTCAGGAACTTCAACCAATAGAAGGGTTAGAAATATCTGCCATTTCCGCGGATCTTTATGGAGATGGTAGAGATGATCTTGCTTTATTTTATTTTCAAGAAGGTGCAAATTTTGGTGCGGTGTACACATCTTCAAAAATTACTTCAGCAAATATAAATTGGAATTTAAAACTAAAAAGGAGATTTGTAAAAGCCCTTTTAGTAAATACTCAAAATGCAAATGCCTTTACAGGAATAAAAGGTGCTCAGGGATTAAAAGAAATAGCTTACACTTTATCTAAATCCCTGACTTTAAAATCATCCCAATCACCCAAAGGAGTAAGTGATGTTGTGAAAATAACAGATTTGGTTTTTGCATCTACTGGGGTTATAGGTGAAGATTTTCCCTATGTGAAAATAAAAAGTAGAGTTCCTGAATTAGTAAAAAAATTAAGAACAGAACAAACAAAGTATGTATGGTTTAAAGCAGCTACTGCAATAATGACAACAGATACAAAACCAAAACTTGCCTATGAAGAATGTAAAATTGGAACAAAAATAGTTAAACTTTCTGGAATTGCCAAAGGTTCTGGCATGATTGCTCCTAATATGGCGACCATGCTAGCGTTTATTTTTACTGACGCAAATATACCCTCAGTATTCCTAAACGCTATTTTAAAAAAAATTACCGCCTCAACATTTAATTCCATAACAGTAGATGGCGATACTTCAACAAATGATATGGTAGCTATTTTTGCAACCGGAAAAGCTAAAAATTCCAAAATTTATAATGTGCTAGATCCCAAGCTAGCTGATTTCGAAAAAGCTTTGCACAGATTAGCATTAAATCTTTCAAAACAAATTGTAGTTGATGGAGAGGGAGCAAAAAAATTTATTACTGTAGAAATTGTTGGAGCTAGATCTATGAATATGGCAAAAAATATAGCTCACTCAATTGCTAATTCCCCATTAGTTAAAACAGCAATAGCCGGAGAAGATCCAAACTGGGGTAGAATTATTATGGCTATAGGAAAATCTGGGGAAAATATAACTCCAAATAAATTGCAGATAAGTTTTGGAAATTTTTTAGTTGCCGAACAAAGTAAGGTGGCTAAAGATTATAATGAGACTCAAATCAAAGAATATATGAAATGGGATTCAATTAAAATTCAAGTAAATTTAAATATCGGAAGTTCTTCATACACAGCTTATACTTGTGATTTTACTCACGAATACATAGATATAAATGCTGAATATAAAAATTAATACTTGTTTTTTTTAAAAACAAAATTACATAATATATGTATTAAAAAAATATGATTAAATATAATTTAATTTGCAAGTGTGGTAAAAATTTTGACAGTTGGTTTTCAACTTCTCGTGAATACGAAGTTTTAAAAAAAAGAAAACTAATTAGTTGTATATACTGCAGCTCAACATTAGTAGAAAAATCAATAATGTCGCCGAATTTAGGGAATAAATCAAACAAACTTGCAAAAGAAAATAAAATTAAAAAAAATATAAAAAAACAGCTTTTAAATTTTAGGAAATATATTGAAAAAAATTTTACCAATGTTGGTGAAAAATTTCCACAAGAAGCTAGAAAAATTCATTATGATAAAAAAACTTCAAAAGGTATTTATGGAATGGCTACACCAGAAGAAACTTCAGAGTTAATAGAGGAAGGCATCGAAGTAGATTCAATCCCTTGGCTGAACAAAAAAGAGCATTAATTTTTTAAAAAAGTTGATATATAGTTTACAGAAACATCGGAAGTTCTATACCACTTGTTTAATAATAAATTAAATTTCACTCCAATGATCTCTTGAAAAGTAAAATTTTTTTTACTAACAGTATCTTTTAGTTTTTCTGGGGTTATAAATTTATCCCACTGATGTGTCCCAATGGGCAACCATCTCAATATATATTCAGCACCAACAATAGCAAACAAATAAGATTTTAAATTTTTGTTTATTGTAGCAACAAACATTATACCGTTTTTATTTATTAATTTTGAGCAATGGTCAATAAATAATTCAATATTAGAAACATGTTCTACTATCTCCATATTTAAAATTACATCAAATTTTTTATTAGTGTTAAGCTTTTCTGGTCCATAATGAAAATAATCTATATTTAAATTCATTTCATTAGCATGAAATTTTGCTACTTCTATATTTTTTTTCGAAGCATCGATCCCTGTTACTTTTGCACCCAATCTTTTTAAAGGCTCGCATAATAAACCACCCCCACACCCAATATCTAAAATGTTGATACCCTCAAGTGGAGTTTTGGATTTTGAATTTAAATTGAAATGCGAAATTAATTTTTCTCTAATAAACTCAATTCTGGTTGGGTTAAAAAGGTGTAAAGGCCTAAATTTTCCTTTTGGATTCCACCAATCCTTCGCCATTTTTGAAAATTTTTCAATTTCTATTTTATCTATAGTAGTCAAAATGATAATAATTTAGATGCACTTGTACATTTTTACAATTAAGAGTATTTATTATTAAAAATTATATAAAGTAAATAAGATATTTTATCATGAAAAGATTAGTTATAAAGTTCGGCGGTACATCTGTTGGAAATATAGAAAAAATCAAAAAAGTTGCAAATATAGTAAAAAAAAGGTTTGAAGAGGGAAATGAGATCATAGTTGTTGTATCTGCAATGTCAGGTGAAACTAACAAACTTAATACAAAAGCTCAATCTATTGCTCAAAACTTTGATGATAAAGAGCTAGATGTTCTGCTTTCGTCAGGAGAGCAAGTCTCAAGTTCACTTTTATCTGGAGCCTTGATAGATTTAGGAATTAAAGCCAGATCTTGGTTGGGTTGGCAGATTCCAATTATTACTGATGATAATTATACTTTTTCAAAAATAATTAAAATTAGAACAGATGAAATTTTAAATTTTATTTCTCACAAGGGCGTCGCCGTCATTGCTGGTTTTCAAGGTATTTCAAAAGAAAATAGAATTACCACTTTGGGCCGTGGTGGTTCTGACTTATCTGCAGTAGCAATTGCAAAATTTTTTCAAACTGATTCTTGTGAAATATATACAGATGTTGATGGTGTTTTTACAACAGACCCTTCAATTAGTCATCAAGCTAAAAAGATTGATAAAATTTCGTACGAAGAAATGTTAGAAATGTCATCCCTGGGGGCAAAAGTTATGCAACCTAGCGCAGTTCAAACATCAATGATTGATAATATTCCAATTCATGTGAGATCTACTTTTTCTGAAAAATCTGGAACAAAAATTATTTCTGAAAGTGAAATTGATTATAAAAAAGTTGTAACAGGTATAGCCTATTCCAAAAATAATGCTAAAATTTCCATAATTGGTGTGGTAGACAAGCCTGGTGTAGCAGCGGATGTTTTTGAACCAATAGGAAAAAACAACATTAATATTGATATGGTAATTCAAAATACATCTTTAGATGGCAAAAATGCTAATATAACCTTTACTATAAAGCAAGGAGACCTAAAAAAAACACTAAATACAATTGAAAAAAATAAAAAAACAATTAATTATAATAAAATATCACATGATGATAAGTTAGCAAAAATATCCATCGTAGGTGCAGGAATGGTATCTAGTCCAGGAGTAACATATAAAATGTTTAGAGCTTTAGCTGATGAAAAAATAAATATTTTAGCAATATCTACTTCAGAAATAAAAATTTCTGTATTAATTAGAGAGGATTTAACTCAAAAAGCAGTAAAAAAATTACATAGCGAATTTGGACTGAATTAATCAACGGCATAAAAATGAGCGTTAGACCATATCGAGATATTCAAAGAAGAAAAACTAAGAAAATAAAAGTTGGCAAAATAGAGGTTGGCGGTAACGCTCCTATTTCAGTTCAATCTATGACAAATACTTTAACCACCGATGTAAAAGCTACTATTAAACAAATTAATGAACTTGATGAGGCGGGAGCAGATATAGTTAGAGTATCATGTCCCGATCAAGATTCTTCATTAGCTCTTAAAAAAATTATAAAACATGTAAAAACCCCAATTGTTGCTGACATACATTTTCATTATAAGAGAGCAGTTGAAGCTGCAAAATCTGGTGCGAATTGTTTAAGAATTAATCCAGGGAACGTTGGATCAAAGGAAAAAGTTAGAGAAATTCTTAAAGCAGCAAAAGACAACGATTGTTCTATTAGAATAGGAGTTAATGCAGGTTCTCTCGAAAAATCTCTATTAGAAAAATATAGAGAACCCACTCCGGAAGCCTTAGTTGAAAGCGCAATAAATAATATAAAGTTTTTAGAAGATGAGAATTTTTTTAATTTTAAAATAAGCGTTAAATCATCTGATGTTTTTTTATCCATAAAAGCTTATAGAGCTCTTTCAAAAGCTTATGATTACCCATTACATTTAGGTATTACCGAGGCAGGCAGTTTAACTTC
>CACIUJ010000032.1 GCA_902589795.1 uncultured Pelagibacteraceae bacterium
GTCAACAATAGCAGTGACATCAATATTTATTATATCTCCTTCTTTTAAAATTTTTTCTGTAGGAATTCCATGGCAAACAACGTGATTAACAGAAGTACAACATGATTTTGGAAAGCCCTTATAGTATAAGGGTGCTGAAAATCCACCGTAATCTCTTATGTGTTCATAACAAATTGCGTCTAATTTATTTGTAGAAACGCCAGGTCTTACAAAAGAAGTAACTTCATCAAGAGTTTTGGCAGCTAAAGAACCAGCCACTCTCATTTTTTCAAAAGATATATTATAATTATTTTTCATAATTAATTTGATTATTTATTATTATCTCTTCAGTGTTTAATTTACAATCATAACAAAGTATTTGAACTCCGCTATTTTGAGCTTCATCAAAAGCTTTTTTATACTCTTTATCAATATCGCTAGCAATTTTGAAAAATTTACAATCTTCTCTTTGAATCAAATAAAGAATGTAGCTTTTAAAACCTTTTTTTTTAGCATTTATTAATTCTTTTAAATGTTTAGTTCCTCGAGAAGTTACCGCATCAGGAAATTCAGCTATGTTTTTTTCTCTTACCAATGTTACATTTTTTACTTCTAAAAAGCATTTTTCTTTATTATTAGAGAGAAAAAAATCAAATCTAGTATGATCTGAGAATTTTTGCTCAGCTTTAATGTTTGTATATTTTGTTAAGCTGTTAATTTTTTTTAACTTTAAAGCCTCTAAAATAATTTTATTTGTTAAATGCGTGTTTATACCAACTGAAGATTTATTTGTATTAATAACTTGTAAAGTATATTTCAATTTTCTCTTTAGGTTATCAGATTCTGAGAACCAAACAACGTTATCAGGATTTAATAATCCCATCATTGACCCCGAATTAGGACAATGAGAAGTAATGGTTTTTCCACGATAATTTATATCTACAAAAAATCTTTTGTATCTTTTTATTAATGTTCCTTGTAATAATCTCTTCTCAAATTTCATGTAATATGAATATATTTTTAATATGAAGAAAACAAAACAAAAAGTAAATGCAGCAATTATTATAATTGGTAACGAAATTTTATCAGGAAGAACGCAAGATGTTAATGTTGCAACTATTTCTAATTGGCTTAATCAACTTGGGGTTTCTCTTAAAGAGGTAAGAATAGTTCCTGATATCGAAAAGGTTATTATTAAAACAGTAAAAGAGATGTATAAAAAATTTACTTATATATTTACTACTGGAGGGATTGGCCCAACACATGACGATATTACATCTAAAACAATATCCAAAGCATTTAACATGTCATACGGATATCATGACGAGGCTTATAAATTATTAGAAAAATATTACAGCAAAAAAAATTTCACATCGGGCAGAAAAAAAATGGCAATGATGCCAAGACAAGCAGGTTTAATTTTAAATCCCTCAAGTGGCGCACCAGGTTTCTTTGTTAAAAACGTTTATTGTTTACCAGGAGTTCCATCTATTCTTAAATCAATGCTGGGAGGTTTAGAGAATAAAATCAAAGGTGGAAAAAAAATATTAACTAAAACAATTTCTGCTCGAACCGTAGAAAGTGAAATTGCAAAGTCTTTAACAAAAGTTCAAAACAAATTTACCGATATAGATATTGGTAGTTACCCTTTTTTTAAGCAGGGGAGAATTGGTGTATCAATTGTGGTTAGATCTACAAAGAAAAAAAAAATTGACGATTGCTGCAAAGAAATAGTAAGTTTTTTAAAAAAAAAAGAAATTAATATATTAGGAAAAAAATAGACATGCAGTATTATTTTGCTTACGGAAGTAATTTACATCATGCTCAGATGAAAAAAAGATGTCCAAAGTGTCGTTATATTAAAAAACATATTCTTCATGGCTATCAGTTAACCTTTAGAAGCAAGTACGGAGCTTGCGATATAGAAAGAAAAATTGGTAAAAAAGTTTATGGTGCTCTCTACATAATTTCCAAGTGTGCTGAAAAGAGATTGGATGTATATGAGGAATATCCAACTTTATACAAGAAAATATATTTTAGGTATAAAGGAAACGAAGTAATGACTTATACCATGGTAAGGAAAACAAAATTAGTTCCTCCAACCGAACGTTATTTAAATATAGTTAAACAAGGTTATAAAGATTGTAAGCTTAACATTAAAAGTTTGAAAACTGCTTTGCAGCCTGTAGCACATCTTCAACGGTGATCTTAGAAATATCAGAAGTATTATAAATTTTTTTACTATCTAAAATTATAGATTTATTATAAGTGGGAGCAAATTTTTTTGGGTCTGTTGGACCAAAAAGTATGATCATTGGAATTTTATTAAGAGACAGCATGTGCATAACACCATTGTCTATAGAAATTACAAAATCCAATCTTTTTGCAAGACAGGTTACAAAAGCAGGAGAGGAGAGATCAGATTCGTGTTCAGGAAAAAGACTATTTGGTACCATATTTTCAATTTTTTTTTTTAAAGATTGATTTTTTTTCTCAATAAAGAAAACGGGAACTTTATTAAATTGTTTTAACTTTTCACATAAAATAACAATATTATCTAATGACCATTCCTTTTTTCTATAAATATTTCCTTGAGTAATAGAAAAACCGACATAATTTTTCGAAGGCAATAATTTTTTTGCCTCATCCTCAAATTTTCTATCAATTTTAGAAACATCATAATCAATTAATTTACAATCTTTGTTAAACACGGCATTAATAGCAGAGATAATTTCATCATTTAATTTTCCGTTTTTCTCTATTTTGATCTTAGGTTTTGAAAAACCATAATTTAAAGCAGGTGATATAAAATATTTATGAGGTATTCTTTTTAAAATCAATGTGTTTCTAATTTTTGACTGCAAATCAATAATTAGATCAAATTTTTCTATATTGCATTTTTCGAATTTATTTTTTGCTGCAAAAAAATGCCAAAGTCTGAAACCAAAATATTTTAAGCCTAAATCCAGAGTTTTTATATTTATTTTATAATCTTCAAGACTCCCTAAAAAATGGTTTTCATGAGCGCCTAAATAATAAAATTCTGCTTGCTCAAAGTTTTTTTTAAGTGTTAAGATTAACGGAAATAATTGAATAGAATCTCCAAGACCACCACCAGAATTATAAATTAAAATATTTTTCACTGTTTTAACCAACTTTTTCCAAAGTCAACATAGTTTGGATTTATATCTATTCCTAGAAAGGGGACACCTAGAGATTTGGCTACTACACATTCGGAACCTGATCCCGAAAAAGGTATTAAAACATTACCACTTCCATTAATTTTAGATAAAATTAATTTTTTAGTTAACTCCATAGGTTTTTGTGTGGGGTGTTTAATTACAGGATGATTTAAATGCTTAGAAAGTTCACTTGGTGGTCTAGCTTTTTTAGGGTTACATTTTTTGCAAACAAACCATCTTTCAGATTTACCAGCACCTCCTGCCAAGGCAGGAACGTGGATTACATCTCTTGGCAAAGCACCTTTAGAATGAGCGTTGTAAATAGTATTTTTTGATTTACCAAATCTACCTTTTGTATTTTTACGGATCTTTCCAGCAGCATTTTTTAAAAAACTTTCAGTATATGGTTCTCGAATTTGATTTAATTCTAATTTAGGTCTTTTAGTCCCAGGTTTCCAAAGACACAATATTGCTTCATGTGATCTTTGCCAGAAACTAGATGAAGGTACTACTTTATTAGTGTAGTGCCAGGCCAACCAGCGTTGTTCATTGATAGAATATTCAACTGAAATACGTGCTAAAATTTCATGAAATCCATAAATATAAACTACACCATCATCAGCCAACAAACGAAAACACTGTTCAATCCAACGCTTGCTCCAATTTGTATATTTTTTAATATCCATTTTGTCATTATTATTTCCAAAATCTTTTCCAATGTTGTAAGGAGGGTCAGCAATAACAACATCAAATTTAAATTTATTTGGTATTTTTTTTAGTATTTTGATGGTATCGCCTACAACAATACGTGATTGAAAATTCTTATTTTTAGAAATTTTCTTTTTCATGAGTGTTTTTGAAATTACCAATTTACTTAATAATAAGCAATTTTAATCAAAACCTCTCTAATGGATATATAACTGGGAGAAAGTTAATATCAATTCAAATTTAAGTTGAAGATTACCCGGCAGTGAATTAAATATACATATAAATAGAAAATGCCCTCGTGGTGAAATTGGTAGACACAAAGGACTTAAAATCCTTGCCCATTAGGGAGTGCCAGTTCGAGTCTGGCCGAGGGCACCAAAAATATGAATATTAACAAAATTTTTTTTGCGATTGATAAGACAAACAAAGCAAAATCTTTTGGTAAAAAAATACTCAAAACATATAAAAACTCATCACCTTCAAGATCGCAAATCATAGTAGTCATAGGAGGGGACGGCTTTATGCTTGAAACTTTAAAAAAATATAGGAAGTACAATAAACCTTTTTATGGATTAAACAGAGGAACATTTGGATTTTTAATGAATAAATTTAAAACTAAAAATATCAGAAGAAGCATTAGTAGGGCAAAATCTATCAGCGTTTCCCCACTTGAAATGAAAGTTACTACAAAAAATAATAAAATTTTTTCGGCTATTGCTAT
>CACIUJ010000033.1 GCA_902589795.1 uncultured Pelagibacteraceae bacterium
AGTTATCAAATCTTATAAAAACAAAAAATGATTATCTAGATAAAAAAGACAAAGGTCTACTAACAGATGAAGATAAAAAAAAATATAAAAATTTCATTAAAAATTATGACATCTATAAAAAAATATATAACGAAAAAAATCACCAAAATATAAATGAAATTAGATTAATTATAAAAAAACATCAAAATACAGCCAAGATACATTTGGGAGGAATTCCCATGATAGCTGATGATATGATGACATATATTAAAAATGATATAATTGTATTTGGTGCTGGAGTTTTTCTTTTTATTATTTGTACTCTCTGGTTTGTTTTTAGAAATATTTTGTGGGTATTTATTCCGTTATTAAGTTGTTTTTTTGCTGTAATAATTATGGTTGGTTTTTTGGGATTGGTTGGTTGGAAAGTTACAGTAATATCATCTAATTTTATTGCCTTAATGTTAATATTAACAATGGCTATGAACATTCATATTAGTGTTAGATTTTTACAGTTTAAAAAAGAAAATCCTTCTACTACAAACAGTGAAGCTATTCTTTGGACAACGGAAAGAATGTTTTGGCCAATATTGTATACAGTTCTCACAACGATATGTGCTTTTTTATCTCTTGTTTTTAGTGGCATTAAACCTATTATAGATTTTGGGTGGATGATGACTGTAGGTTTGTTAGTTTCTTTAACGGTAACATTTACACTGCTTCCAACAATTCTAAATATTTTAAGTAAAGAAAACAAAAGTTATAGAGATGAAAAAAAATCTATAATTACTTCCTTCTTAAGTAGAGTATCGAAAAATAATACCAAAACTATCTTTGTGTCTGCTGGTCTAATAATAATTGTAAGCATTTTTGGTATTTCAAAGTTAGAAGTGGAAAATAGTTTTATAAATTATTTTGATAAAAAAACTGAAATTTATAAAGGTATGAAATTAATTGATGATAAACTTGGTGGCACAACACCCCTTGATGTAATTGTTAAATTTCCAAAAACAGAAATGGAAGATACTGATGATGAGTTTGATAGTTGGGATGACGAAGAAAAAGATGACACTAAATATTGGTTCACAAGAAATAAAATTGATACGATTACACGAGTTCATGATTATTTGGATAGCCTAGATGCCGTAGGTAAAGTTATATCTTTTGCTTCGATGATTAGAGTTGCAGAAGATTTAAATGATGGAAAAAAATTAGAAGGATTGGAAATGGGTGTTTTATATACAAAAATACCCACTGAAATTAAAAAGGAAATCATTGATCCCTATATATCTATAAAAAATAATGAAGCTAGAATTAGCTTGAGAGTACTAGATTCAAAGGAAGATCTTAGAAGAAATGAATTAATAAAAAAAATTAACTATGATTTAGAGAATAAGATTGGACTAAAAAAAGATGAATTTAAATTAGCTGGTGTTTTAATTCTTTTTAACAATCTATTGCAAAGTTTATTTAAGTCACAAATATTAACCCTAGGCGTTGTAATGGCTGGTATAACATTAATGTTTTTAATTTTATTTAGAAATATAACACTATCTTTAATAGGTGTGGTTCCAAATTTTATGGCTGCTTTTTTGATTTTGGGAATTATAGGTTTATTAGAAATACCTTTGGATATGATGACAATAACTATAGCCGCCATAACAATAGGTATCGCTGTTGATAATAGCATTCATTATATTTATAGATTTAAAGAAGAATTTAAAAAAATTAAAAACTATAATAAGACACTCGATAAATGCCATGATACGGTTGGTGTAGCAATATTAAATACTTCTATAACTATAGTTTTTGGATTTTCTATACTTGTTCTTTCAAACTTTATACCAACAATTTACTTTGGGGTTTTTACAGGAATAGCAATGCTTTTGGCTATGGTATCTGTTTTAACTCTTTTACCAAAACTTATTTTAGTAATAAAACCTTTTGGAAATGTCTAATTTAATAGATTTTTTACAAAACAACATTTCAGCGTTTGATCTTAGTATTTTTTTGATCACTATATATTCAATGGCACAATGTGCCGCCAAAGGTTTTATGTTAAGTTTATTGTCTTTTTCAAAATGGCTTATTGCTTTGATAATTACAATAATACTAGTACCAAAATTAAATCCTTGGGTTCAGGACTATATAGAATCAAATTTTGTCAGTGATATAGGGCTTGGAATTTTTATATATATAATTTCACTTTTTATAATAATTAATATTGGTAAAGCTATTAGTAGAGCTGTTACTTATACAGGGCTTGGTTCTGTAGACAAAAGTTTTGGATTAATATTTGGAATTTTTAAAGGTTATATAATTTCAGTTTGTCTATTTTCTTTATTAAATTGGTTTTATCCACATCAAAACTGGCCTATAGAAACTGAAAATACTTATTCTTTTGAAATAATATATAAAGGAAGTGTATTTTTGGTAGACGAATTTCCTAACAGCAAAGATTACTACGAACAAACAGAAGAAAAAATAGAAAAAATTTAAATGGACCGATTAAAAGAAGAATGTGGAGTTTTTGGTATTTTTAACAATAAAGATGCCGCTTCATTAACTGCTTTAGGATTACATGCTTTACAACATAGAGGTCAGGAGGCATGTGGTATTATTACTTGTGATGAAAAAAAATTTTTCTACGAAAGAAGACTTGGCTTAGTAAGTGACAACTTTACAAAAGACAAAGTTTTAAAAAACTTAGTAGGAAAACATGCTATTGGACATAACCGTTACTCAACAAGTGGAAATAATTTAGTTAAAAACGTTCAACCATTTTATGCAGACCTACATGACGGGGGTATTGCAATTGCTCATAATGGTAATTTAAGCAATGCTCTAAATTTAAGAAAAGAACTGGTTAGAAATGGTTCTATTTTTCAAACAACATCTGATACAGAAACAATAGTTCAGCTTATTGCTAAATCAAATAGAAGCAAAATGATTGATAAGATTATAGATACTCTTTTTAAAATCCAAGGTGGTTATGCTTTAACAATTTTAATGAACAATGAATTAATCGGAATCAGAGACCCTTTTGGGATTAGACCATTGGTTTTAGGTAAGCTTAATAAATCTTACGTTTTGGCTT
Source organism: uncultured Pelagibacteraceae bacterium (assembly GCA_902589795.1). Taxonomy (GTDB): domain Bacteria; phylum Pseudomonadota; class Alphaproteobacteria; order Pelagibacterales; family Pelagibacteraceae; genus AG-414-E02. The sequence goes on from CACIUJ010000033.1 coordinate 3,077, forward strand.
CTGAAACGTGTGCTTTTGATATTATTGGAGCTAAATTTTTAAGGGAAATTGAAAATGGTGAAATTATAATTATAAACAAAAATGGTTTTAAAAGTATTAAGCCTTTTCCTAAAATTAAAGAACGACCGTGCATCTTTGAATATATATATTTTTCTAGACCTGACAGCATAATCAAAAATAAAAGTTTTTATGAATATAGAAAAAAAATGGGGGCTCAGTTAGCTAAGGAAAGTCATTTTAAGGCAGATTTAATAATACCTGTTCCAGATTCTGGGGTGCCTGCCGCTATAGGATATGCCGAAGAAATTAAAAATAATTTAGAATTAGGTATTATTAGAAACCACTATGTTGGAAGAACTTTTATTGAACCTACTCAGCAAATTAGAAGTTTAGGCGTAAAACTAAAACATAATGTTAATAAGTCCCTCATTAAAGATAAATCTGTAATATTAATTGACGATTCTTTAGTTCGGGGAACAACATCAGTCAAAATTTTAAAAATGTTATATGAAAATGGTGCAAGAGAAGTGCATTTGAAAATTGCTTCTCCTCCAATTAAATATCCAGACTATTATGGCGTTGATACTCCAAATAAAAATGAACTTCTTGCTGCTACTCATAATTTAGAAGAAATGAGAAAATTTATAAACGCTACCTCTCTTCAATTTTTATCTATTGAGGGTTTGTATAAGTCAATGGGTTTCGAAAAAAGAGACTCTGCTTATCCTCAATTTACTGATCATTGTTTTACGGGTGAATATCCAATTGAACCTTTGGATGCTAATAATAAAAACTCTATAAATAAAAAAGTTTCTTTAATTTCTTCTAACGCGTAGAAAAAATTATCTATATGCTAATATTTTAGAATTTTCGGTAAGTATATATAATTCCCCATTGCTTATAATTGGATCAGCATTTATTTTATCACTAATTTTTTTTACACTTTCCACTTTACCATTAATGGCCGAGGTCACTATTAAATATCCATTTACAGTTACAATATATAATTTACTAGATCCCAATATATATCCAGCAATTCTTGTATTTTGGTTTTTCTTTTTTAAAACTTTTAACACGTTAGTAGATCTAATTATTTTTCCATCTTTTCTGTCCAAAACAGCAAAATAACCATTGTCTGTTACCAAAAAAATATTATTTTTATTTATTGTTGGAGTATTTGTTGAGCCGGCTTCAGACTCCCAATTAAGCTGGCCATTTTCTAAATTAAATGAAAGTGTAGATTGTGATGTTGAAAGAATTACCTCATCATCAATAATAACAATATCTGATGATTCATAAAAATCTGTGTCATGAGCATATAACGAACCTAAAGTACCCAAGGTCCAATAAATTTTTCCATTTTGTGTTTTTATTTTAACTAAGTCCCCAGAAGAATAAAGTACTAACAAATCTCCTTTTTTTGAAATTGATGACGACAAAAGACTTTGGGATTTAATAAATGATGA
>CACIUJ010000034.1 GCA_902589795.1 uncultured Pelagibacteraceae bacterium
GTTTGCTTACGATAGAATTAAAAAATTTGCTGAGCATCAACTTAAAAGTATGAATAATGAATTTGAAGTAGAGCTTTCAAAAGGATTGTTCGCAGGACAAAGGCTTATACCTATTAGTACAGCAGGCTGTTATATACCAGGAGGACGTTATGCGCATATTTCATCAGCAACAATGGCTATAACTCCAGCTAAAGTTGCGGGAGTAAAAACTATAATTTGTGCAAGCCCACCTAAAGATAAAAATGGGGCACACCCCGGAATTATTTATGCAGCTAATCTTTGTGGAGCTGATATCATATTAAATTTAGGTGGAATAGCAGCAATAGGTTCAATGACATACGGATGTTTTGGCAATCCTCCAGTAGACTTTTTAGTTGGTGCTGGTAACCAGTATGTATCAGAAGCCAAACGAATAGTTTATGGACAGGTAGGAATTGATCAATTTGCAGGCCCGACCGAGATAGCAATTATCGCAGATAAATCTGCGGATAAAGAAATTGTTGCAGTAGATATAGTAGGGCAAGCTGAACACGGTTACAACTCTCCCGGATGGTTGTTTACAACAGATAAATCTTTAGCTGATTATGTAATAAAGAGAATACCAGAATTGATCAAAGAATTACCGGAGCTACCGAGAACAAGTGCAGAAGCTGCCTGGAGGGATTATGGTGAAGTAATACTTTGCGATTCAAATGAAGAAATGGCTGAGATAAGTGATAAATATGCAGCCGAACATTTAGAAGTGCATGCTGAAAATTTAGATTGGTGGCTTATGAGATTAAAAAATTATGGATCATTATTTTTGGGCGAAGAAACAACAGTAGCTTATGGAGATAAATGTTCCGGTACAAATCATATCTTGCCTACAAAAGGAGGAGGAAGATATACAGGAGGTTTATTTGTAGGTAAGTTTATAAAAACATTAACTTTTCAAAGAATGACAAAGGAAGCTAATAAAGTAGTTGGTGCAGCTGCGGCGAGACTAGGCAGAGCCGAGGGAATGGAAGCACACGCTAGAACAGGCGATATAAGATTAAAAAAATATGGCCACATTAGCTAGAGATGCAAGCGCTAGTTTATACAGATATACAAAAATTAATTTATAGAGAAGAAAAAAATCCGAAACTATTAAAAGGCGAGAGTATAATTAAAGTTTCCGCATCAGGAATTTGTGGATCTGATATGCATGCATATCATGGACATGATAATAGAAGAATTCCTCCTTTAATATTAGGTCATGAAGTGAGTGGTGTTATTAATAAAGGAAAAGATATTGGAAAAAAAGTTGTTCTTAATCCATTAATAACATGCGGTACATGTAGCTACTGCGAAAATAAAAGAGAACACTTGTGTCCTAAAAGAATTATTTTAGGAATGAATCGACCAATCGAGAGACAGGGAGGATTTGCTGAGTATGTTTCTATTCCAGATAAAAACATTTATTCACTTCCAGAAAATCTTAATATAAAAGAAGCACCTATAGCAGAACCATGCGCCGTTGCTTTACATGCAGTTGAATTAGGTGAAAATGAACTTTCTGAAGAACTAAAAGAAGGTAAAGCCTTGGTTATTGGCGCTGGAGCAATTGGTTTACTTTGTGGTTTAATTTTGTCAAAGGTGAAAAAGTGTAAAGAAATAGTTATTATTGAACCAAATGATAAAAGACTTGAGAAATCTTTAAAATATTTGGACGCAAATGGTTTGAAACCCTCAAGCAAGAATATTCTTAAGGATCATTTTAATATAGTTTTTGATACGGTTGGTCTAGAAGTAACAAGAAAACAAGCCATAGACTGTATTAAGCCAGGAGGAACTATTATTCACATCGGGCTTACACAGCCAAGTGGAAACTTTGATTTTAGAAAAGCAACCCTTCAAGAAATTACATTTATAGGAACTTATTGTTACACAAATAGAGATTTTGAAAAAACATTAAGCATTTTAAATAACAAGGAGATTGGCAGCTTAGAATGGATAGAATATAGAGAGCTTAAGGATGGTGCTGATGCATTCAAACATATTCATGAAGGGTCCTGCTCGTCACCTAAAATTATATTATTGGTGTAGATTTTTAGAGCATTATTATTGTTTTGGGACAATTTTTCTCTTGTAATAACAAAGAATCTTTAAGATAGTAAATTATGTTTTCAGAGATTATTATTTTAGGCGGATATGGGCTATTTGTATGGCCGGCGTTTATATTTACTTTTACAATTTGTTTAGTTTTTTATTTAAACGTTAGAAAAGAATTTAAAAAGAATGAAAAGATTTATTTAAGTGAATTTAAACAAACATATCCAGTTAAAATAAAAACACTAAAGGAAAAAGAAGGTTTATCTAGTAGACCAATTTTTTAGTTTTTTCTAAAACTATTCTAAGGTTTTATGCTAACTAAGAAAGCCAAATTAAGAATATTTTTACTGTCTATTGTTTTAGTTTTATCTGCAGCAATTATTTTTTTGACTCTAAAATCCTTAAGAGAAAATCTTGTTTATTTTTTATCACCCAGCGAAATTCATGAATCAAAAGATATTTCATTTGAAAAAAAGATCAGAATAGGCGGACTAGTAAAAGAAGATTCAATTAAAAAAAAGGGAACTAGTATTAATTTCATAATTACAGATTTAAAAAATGAAATATTTGTATCTTACAAAGGTTTAGTCCCAAATTTATTTTCGGAAAATAAGGGGGTTGTAGCAGAAGGTAAACTCTCGGATAAAAAATATTTTATAGCTGATAAAATTTTGGCGAAACATGATGAAAATTATATGCCACCCGAAGTAAGTGATGCTTTAGAGAAATCTAATTATTAGATATAATATAAAAATGTTTAAAAATTTCTTTCCTAACCAAATACTTTTGTTGAAAAATAAAACAATTAATAATTTAATTTTTTTTCTTATTCTAATTTTTATTATTGGAATTATATATTCAATTTTCTTATCTCCGCCAGATTACATCCAGGGTGATTCTGTAAGAATTATGTACGTACATGTTCCCTCATCATTTATTGCTTTAATATGTTTTGGCTCAATTGGGGTAATGTCTATAATCAATTTTATTTTTAAAATTAAATTTTTACCTTTAATTGCAAAAAGTTTAGCCCCCGCTGGTTTTATTTTTACTTTAATTTCTATAGTTACAGGATCTCTTTGGGGTAAACCTACCTGGGGAGTGTGGTGGGTATGGGATGCAAGATTGACGTCAATGTTTATCTTACTTATTTTTTATCTTGCTTATATTTTCTCTTGGATATTTATAAAAGACTTTAGTAAAGCCAATAAAATATCTTCTATAATAGCAATTATAGGATTATTTAATTTACCAATTATAAAATTTTCAGTAAATTGGTGGAATACTTTACACCAACCATCAAGCATAACACTAACATCATCACCTACTATCCATTATTCTATGATGATTCCTCTTTTATTAATGTTTTGTGCTATGACAATTTATTTATTAATTATTTTTTTAATGAAATATAAAACTGAAGTAATGAAAATTAAGATAAATAAGAAAAACAATTATAAATAATTTACAAATTAACCTTGCCTTGATTTTTTGTTATGAAAATAAACAATATATATACCAACAAGTATAAAAAGGAATGGAGAAAGCCAAAGCATTAATGTATTTAAATTGAAGGGTGGTTTAAGTAAAATAAAATCACCATATCTGTCTGTTAAAAAATCATATATTTCTTTATCATTCTTTCCATCTTTTATTTTATTCCTAATTAAAATACGTAAATCTTTTGCTAGAGGGGCATTAGATTCATCGATGGACTGATTTTGGCAAATCATACAACGTACATTTTTTGAAATATCACGTGCTCTTAATTCTT
>CACIUJ010000035.1 GCA_902589795.1 uncultured Pelagibacteraceae bacterium
TGAACTTGATGACCTTCTTTTTTAAGAATTGCAGCAAAGGTTGCAATAGCTGGTGGCAGCATATTCATCCCAAATGTATTTGGGTATATAAATAAAACTTTAATTCCCATAATTGTAATTATACACCAGTTTTTTAATATAAAATAAGATTATAAATATCAATGAAAGCATTAATTGCATATAGGTCATTTGTGAATTTTTTGAAAATTAGTCGATTTATTTTTAAAAATTAAACATTTACCAAGCTTTTTAATTGTATATTTAAAAACATTATTTGAGAGTTTATCTACTTTTAGAGCTGGCCAAAATTGAGATGAAAAAAGATCAAAAATCGGATCAGAGACTATATGGATCACAGAACTTCCTGATTCTAAAGCCTCAATAGCTGTTGAAGTGTTTCCTACATGTATTGAAAAACTTAATGTAGAATTTTTTGAAAATTTATCTCTATGATTTTTTATTATTTTTTTTATTCTACTCTGTAATATTAAATGTTTTTTGGAATTTAATCGAGAAGGGTGAATTTTTACTTTTAGAGGTTTAATTTTTTTTTCTTTTTGACAATTTAAAAATAGTTTAAAATTACTAGTAATTTCATCTATGTTATAAAAATCATAAGGTAAAAAAATTTTATTTTTAAATTCCTTACTTTTTTTTCTATTTATTCTAAGAGATGCAATTTTTATTACTTTTTTTTTTGGCCATTTTAAATATTTAGAGTAAAAAATTTTACTAGCTTGGCTGTGAACATATAATATGTCTGGTGAGTCAAAATTATAAGTATTATAAATAGGAAAAGGATTAGAAGAATGATCATACCCTATTAATCTTATATCTTTTTTTTTATTTTTCACAACATGTATTAGAGCATTTTGAAAGGGCTGAGATTCAAAAGGGAAGATAATTTCACTTGGTTTATAATAACTAAATATTTCATTAAAAAATTTTTTTACATTATTGGCAATTAAAGAATCAAAAGATAGTTCATGATATACTTTTCTTAATATGAATTTTCTTTTAATCAAAATTTTAAAGAAATATTTTAGTATTAAAAATATATTAAAACCAAATTTAGTTTTTTGTTGATTTAAAATAATAATATTTTTTTTAATTTTTTTAGGAATTTTACTGTCTGCATGAATTAAAAACCATAGGTTATCTTTGCGTGCAGATGATATATTAAAATAATTATTATAATACTCGCCATCTTTGGAAAAGTCTTTAGCTTTAGACCAAACAACTATTATTCTGTTATATTTTTTGAGATTTTTCTCGGTGACATCTCCAATAATATTAACATCGGAGAACCTTGATATATATAAAAAATTTTTAGTCTGATAAATGAAATTAATTTTATTTATTTTTTTCTTAATATTTTTATTTTTTATATTGTCAGCATTACTGGAAAAATTGTTAAATAGCAAAGTTCTAAATGAACTTAATGAACTTAAAGATGCGTCTATATCTTTTTTTTTAAGATCATGTAGATAACTTATGCGCTTACTTATTATTTCTTTTCTTAATTTATGAATTATCTTCATATTTTTTTAATTGATTTAAAAATGAAGTTTTCTAATTCAGAAATTTTGCATTGGTAAAATGCGCCTGGGTAAGGAAACTTAAAATTTTTAATAAATAAACTTGCATTCTTTTTGTGTATATTTCCTGAAAAATCAACAAATTGACCCCACCAGGCTATACTATTTTTTTTCTTAATTTCACCGGTCGGACTCCACGTTTTGGGAAATAAAATTCGAAAAGGTTTGTATTTGTTTAACCAAGATCCCATCTGAATAATTCTAACTCTTGGATAATTTTCTTTGACATGATTAACTAATAAATAAAGGTCTTGCATTCGTAACGAGAATTTTTGACCACTATTAAAATTTTTTTTTCTCAATTTTTTATGATTAATAAACTGAAAAACTGGCATATGTAGATCTATTTTTTTTTTTTTAATAGAATAATTAAAACATCCAAATTTGGCATAGGTATTATATTCTACTAAATTTGTATTGTTTTTTATTCTTTTTAAAAAATGTGGTCTTAAAATTTCAATTGATTTTTTTAAAAATTGATCTTTCGAGAGTTTAGTTAGCTTTTGTAATTTAAAAGTTATTTCATTCCAAACTTTTTTTTTTTTTGGTAAGAATTTTTATTTTTTAACATTATATAAATCTGTTTTTCTATAAATATCACAATCATTATTTATTAAATCTATAAAACCTTTTCTTTTTTTTTCTTTATAACAATAAAGAAGCATTAACTTGCTTATTTTAAAGACATAATTTTTTTGTATCTTTTTTGATGGAAACATTATCAAAATTAATAAAAATTATTCTCAGCCCAATCTTTGAAGAGACGTAAACCTTTGTCCAATTTTATTGATGGCACAAAACCTAGATGTTTCTTTGCTTTCTCAATATTTGCATAAGAACCTAGTAAATCACCTGGTGTTGGTTTAGAGAAAGAAATTTTTAAACTTTTTCTTTTATTATACAGTTTTGATATTTTTGTAATAAGATTTTTAATAGTAGTTTTTTTTCCTGTGCCAATATTGTAAATTTCATTCTTATGTTTTGTATCTCTAATTAATAAAATTATAGAGTTAATAACATCATCAATATAAATCAAATCCCTAAATCTATTTAGACTTCCTTGGATAGCAATTTTATTATTATTTCTAATCAAATTTAAAAAAATTGAAACTATGCCCTGGTCCGTTCTAGAAAGATCCTGACCTGGTCCATAAACATTAAAAAATCTCAATATATTCCAACAAATTTTATATTTCGAACAAAGTTGGATTAAATATTTTTCACTTACATATTTTGAAATAGCATAGAATGATTTAGGATCACATTTTTCATTTTCAGATATTTTCTCTTTATTTTTTACATCTCCATAAACTGTAAAGGTTGATGAAAAAATTATTTTTTTTATTTTTTTTAGTTTGCAAAAATTTACTACGTTTATAGTACTTAATAAGTTTAATTTTAAATCTAGCTCAGGAATTTTAAATGATTTTGGTCCCGATGATTGACCGGCTAAATGTACAACACAATAAATATTTTTAATTTTTATTTTTTTTAATGACTTATAATTTGTTAGGTCGCACTTTATTATTTTTATACCATCTATTTTTTTAACTAAGTTAGTATACAAATTATCAAATACAATAATCTGATATTGTTTTTTAAGTTTTTTAATTAGTTTTGACCCTATAAAACCCAAGCCACCAGTTATTATAATTTTTTTTTTCAACTAAATATCTTTCTTTTTTTTGCAACAATAAGCTGTGATAAAAATCTTTTCATTACAGAAAATGGACCTATGCTAATATTTATGTAACTATCCCAAGGTTTTGCATAGGGTCCTTTTACATAAATAAATTTTTTCCTTAAAAATTTTACTGTCTCTGCAGCTTCTTTAAAATTATTAAATTTAATCAATATATAATTTCCATACTGTGATCTGCAAAAAAGACCAAGTTGATTCAATTTCTCTTTAATTTTTCTTCTAGAGTAGGCTATTTTTTTACTATTTTTTTTAACTAGTTTATAGTTATCTAATAAATATTCTGCCACAGCAATACTAACGGAACTTAACTCATGAGCTATTCTGGCTTTTGAAATTATTTTCATATTTTCGCTATTCGATAAAGTGTATCCAGTTCTTATTGATGGAACCCCAAAAGCTTTAGAAAATGTTCTAAGGACAATAACATTGTTAAATTTTTTTATTAATGGCACTGCAGTTTGCGATCCAAAATGATAATAAGCCTCGTCTAT
>CACIUJ010000036.1 GCA_902589795.1 uncultured Pelagibacteraceae bacterium
ATTTCCAGGTCCATTCGGTATTGGACTATACAAAAAGGCAATAGAAAAGAAACTATGGTCCTTAGAGGTTGTGAATATAAGAGACTATGCAAAAGACAAACACAAGACTGTAGATGACACTCCTTTCGGAGGTGGAAGCGGAATGGTAATGAGAGCAGATGTCATAGCGAATTCTTTAGATAAAAATATTCATAGTAAAAATGAACAAATTATTTACTTGTCTCCAAAAGGAAAAAAATTTGACCAAGATTTTGCTAAAAAAATCATGAATAATAATCTAAATATTATATGTGGACACTTCGAGGGTGTTGATCAGAGATTGTTGGAAACAAGAAATATAGAAGAAGTTAGTGTAGGAGATTTCATTTTATCAGGTGGAGAAGTAGCCGCTTTTTTAATTATCGATACTATTGTTAGATTAATTCCAGAAGTTCTTGGAAATTCAAATTCATTAATCGAGGAGACTTTTGAAAGAAGTCTACTGGAGTATCCTCAGTATACAAAACCTCAAAAATGGGAAAAAAAGGACGTTCCAGATGTTTTATTATCAGGAGATCACGCTAAAATTAAAGACTGGCGTTTAGTTCAATCAGAGGATATAACACGACGCCGACGACCAGATTTATGGAAAAAATATAAGAAAAAAAAATGAAAAACATTGAACAAATAAACAAAGAAAGTGTTAAAAAAATTCTAGCCAAAAAAAAAATACCTGAATTTTTTGCAGGAGATACAATTAAAGTAGGAGTTAGAATTGCAGAAGGTAAAAGAGAAAGAATTCAGTATTTCGAAGGCGTGTGTATTGCAAAAAAAAATAGAGACATAAACTCATCTTTTACTGTACGTAAAATTTCTTTTGGAGAGGGTGTTGAAAGAACATTTGCACTTTACAGTCCTATAGTTGGCTCTATTAAGGTAATTAGATCAGGAAAAGTTAAAAAAGCAAAACTATATTATTTAAGAGATCGAAAAGGTAAATCAGCTAGAATTTCTGAAAAAATTAAAAAAAGTATAGGTATAGATATTTCGGAAAAAGTTATTGAAGGTCAGAGTGCTGAAGAAGAGAAAAAAGATGAAATTAAAACTGAATTAGAAGAAAAAATTGACACTTCAAAAAAAGAACTAGAGAAAAAAGAATTAAAAACTGAAAAAAAATAATTTTTTTCTATAATGCCCCAAACACTTTACGAAAAAATTTGGAACGAACATATAGTTCATCAACAAGATGATGGAACTACTTTATTATATGTAGACAGACATCTTGTCCATGAAGTTACAAGCCCCCAAGCCTTTGAAGGCTTGAGGTTATCTAAAAGAAACGTAAGAAAACCAAATTTAACTCTAGCCGTGGCAGATCATAACGTGCCAACAACTAACCGTTCTAAAGGTATCGAAGATAAAGAATCAAAGCATCAAATAGAAGCTCTTGAAAAAAATTGTAATGAATTTGGTATACAACTTTTTAACATGAAAGATAAAAGACAAGGAATAGTTCATATTATTGGACCAGAACAAGGATTTACTCAACCAGGAACGATAATTGTATGTGGAGATAGTCATACAGCTACACATGGCGCTTTTGGTTCTTTAGCTTTTGGAATAGGAACCTCGGAAGTCGAACATGTACTTGCAACCCAAACACTTTTACAAAAAAAATCAAAAAATTTAAGAGTAAATGTAACTGGCAAGTTACAAACTGGAGTCACTTCCAAGGATGTTATTTTGCAAACTATTGGAAAGATCGGAACAGCTGGTGGAACAGGTATGGTTATTGAATATGCAGGTGATGTAATAAAAGATTTAAGTATAGAACAACGCATGACTATTTGTAATATGTCTATAGAAGCAGGCGCACGCGCGGGATTAATTGCACCAGATGAAAAAACAATTAGTTATTTAAAAGATAAACCAATGTCTCCCAAAAACGCGAACTGGGATAAAGCTGTAGAATATTGGAATAAACTAAAATCTGATCAAGATGCAAAATTTGATAAAGAGGTGGAAATAAAAGGAAGTAATATTAGCCCAATGGTAACTTGGGGAACATCTCCACAAGATGTTGTTTCAGTTACTGATGTGATTCCTGATCCCGAAAAGGAAAAAGATTTAGATAAAAAAAAATCTATGATTAGGTCTTTGAATTATATGGGTCTTCAGCCCAATACAAAAATAACTGATATTAAAATAGATAGAATTTTTATTGGTAGCTGCACAAATGGAAGAATAGGAGATTTAAGAGATGCGGCAAAGATTTTAAAGGGAAAAAAAATCGCAAAACATGTAAATGCAATGGTTGTTCCTGGTTCTGGGCTAGTAAAACAACAAGCAGAGCAAGAAAAAATAGATAAAATTTTTATTGAAGCTGGTTTTGAATGGAGAGAGCCTGGATGTTCAATGTGTCTTGCTATGAATGCAGATAAACTAAACCCTAAAGAAAGATGTGCTTCTACATCAAATAGAAATTTTGAAGGCCGACAGGGTCGTGGCGGAAGAACACATCTAGTAAGTCCGGCTATGGCTGCAGCAGCGGCAATAGACGGTCACTTAACTGATGTTAGAAAGTTTAATAATTAATATGAAAAAATTTAATATTCTAAAAAGTGTACCAGCAAATTTACCAATGATTAATGTTGATACAGATATGATTATTCCAAAACAATTTTTAAAAACTGTAAAAAGAACAGGTCTTGGCAAAAGTTTGTTTTTTGAGATGAGGTATGATGAAAATGGTAATAAAATTGAGAGTTTTGTATTAAATAATAAACCATACGACAATTCATCAATTTTAATAACCGGAAAGAATTTTGGATGCGGTTCCTCAAGAGAACATGCTCCGTGGGCATTACTAGATTTTGGAATTAAATGTGTAATAGCTCAGAGTTTTGCAGATATTTTTTACAACAATTGTTTTAAAAATGGAATGCTGCCAATTATTTTAAATGAAAATGAAATTGAAGAACTTACTGAATACTCAAAAAGAAAAGAAAATATAGAAATCAATCTTAATGAACAGGATATTTCTTTTGGAAATAAAAAAATAAAATTTGATATAGATCCATTTAAAAAAAAATGCTTACTTAATGGCTTGGACGATATAGCTTTATCATTAAAGCAATCAGACAAAATATCTTCATATGAAGAGAAAATGAAAAAAAATAAACCTTGGATAAATTAAATGATTAAAACAAAAAAAAGAAAAATTTTATTATTACCGGGTGATGGAATTGGACCAGAAGTTGTTTCTGAAGTAAAAAAAGTTATTCATTGGTTTAACAAAAAAAAATCTTTGGATTTTGAAACCGAGGAAGGTTTAGTAGGAGGCGCTTCTTATGAAAAACATAAAAAACCAATTACAGATGAGGTTTTTTATAAAGCACTAGAATCAGAAGCGGTAGTCCTAGGAGCTG
>CACIUJ010000037.1 GCA_902589795.1 uncultured Pelagibacteraceae bacterium
TTACTGATTTAAAAAATAAAATTATTAATAGAAATAAAAAAAAGTCATATCCAGATATAAATAAAATTAATGAATAATTATGAAATTTAAAGAAGTAAACATTGGAATAGCAGGGCTTGGTCAAATTGGCGGCAGGTTATATAAAGAAATCTTATCGAAAAAAAACAATATTAAAATTAAAACTGGTGTTAAAATTAATATAATAGGAATTTCAGCCAAAAACATCAATAAAAAAAGAAATTTCAATTTTAATAAAAAGATTTTTTTTAAAAACGCCCTTGATATAGCAAAAAATCCAAAAATAGACATTGTTTTCGAACTTATGGGATTTTCGGATGGGATATCAAAAAAAGTAGTTGAAACTTCTTTAAAAAACAAAAAACATGTGATTACTGCAAATAAAGCATTGATTGCCAAAAATGGAGAATCGCTATCTCTTTTAGCGGAAAAAAATAAAGTTAACTTAGAGTTTGAAGCATCTGTAGGTGGTGGAATCCCAGTCCTAAGATCTATAAAAGATGGTTTGTCCACAAATAAAATAAACAAAGTTGTGGGTATTTTGAACGGTACTTGTAATTATATTTTATCTAAAATGGAAACTTCTAAAGATACTTTTAGTAACGTTCTAAAAAAAGCTCAACTCCTAGGCTATGCAGAACCGAGAAATCCAAAATTCGATTTAAATGGAAGTGATACGTTATCAAAAGTAAGAATTTTATCATCCCTTGCTTTTAATACAAAAATTTCAAAAAACAAATGTTTGCTAAATGGTATTGAAAATATTGAGGCAGAAGATATAGAAATGGCAGATAGTTTAGACTATAAAATAAAATTGTTAGGTATTACTGAAATTATTGATAATAAATTATTCGAAAGAGTTCATCCTTGCCTTGTTAAAAAAAATGCATACATCGCAAATGTTAACGGTGTAATGAATGCTATAATTATTGAGGGTAGTCCAGTTGGTCAAAGTATTTTGCAAGGCGAAGGAGCAGGACCTGGGCCAACGTCTTCAGCATTAGTATCAGATTTATTATCTATTTTAAGAGGTAATATTAAATATCCTTTTGCATTACCCCATAACAAAAGAAAAAGTGTTTCCCCTTATGATAAAAATAAATATCTCAATTCATTTTATTTACGCTTTTTAGTTAAAGATAAACCAGGAGTTTTGTCTTCTATAACAAAAGTATTTACAAAATATAAAATTTCAATAAAAACATTGGTGCAAAAACCGGATAAAAAAAATAACAAAGCTTCAATTATTATAATTACACATAAAAATTCAGAAAAAAATTATATTAATTTACTTAATAATTTATCCAAAAATAAATTTTTCCTTAAAAAACCAACTTTTATAAGAATTCAAAAAGTCTAAATGAATATTGACAAAGAAATTATAAATTCTTTTGTTAGGGCAACAGAAAGAAGTGCTTATGGCGCTTCTATTTACAAAGGTAAAAATGACAAGATAGCTGCTGATCAAGCAGCTGTTGATGAAATGAGAAAAGAACTAAATAAAATTAATATGAATGGGAAAATTGTTATAGGCGAAGGTGAAATGGATGAGGCTCCGATGCTTTATATTAATGAAAAGGTTGGAACAAAAAAAGGTATTGAATTAGATATAGCTGTGGACCCTTTGGAAGGTACAAATTTTACAGCCAAAAATTTACCAAATGCTTTGTCAGTTTTAGCAGTTTCTACAAAAGGAAGTTTGCTACATGCTCCTGACATGTATATGGAAAAAATTGCTATTGGACCATCTCTTCCAGAAAATCTCGTTGATTTAGATTTTAGCGTTGAAAAAAATATTGGACTTTTGTGTGAGGCAAAAAACTCATCGCCTGAAAAATTAACAGCATGTGTTTTAAGTAGACCAAGACATAATTCAATAATTCAAGATTTAAAATCAATGAATGTAAATATAAGTTTTATAACTGATGGTGATGTATCAGGTGTCATATCTGTTTCTAGGCCCAAGTCTAAAATAGACATATTTTTAGGAATTGGAGGAGGTCCAGAAGGAGTTTTAGCGGCGGCGGCGTTGGATTGTTTAGGCTGTCAAATGCAAACAAGACTATTTTTTAAGGATGAAGATGAAAAAACTAGAGCAAAAAATTTAGGTATAACGAATCTTCATAAAAAATATAATATTAATGAAATGATAAGAGATGATGTAATTTTCTGCGCAACAGGTGTTACCGATGGTGATCTTGTTAAAGGAATTCGTGATTTAGGAGACTACTTTGAATCAGAGACTTTATTACTTCATAAAAGTAGCAAGACCAACAAAATAATAAAAAACAAAATTAAGAAATGAAATTTGCTTCAATTAGTGGCAAAAAATGGATTTTTAAAAAATTTTCAGATACTGATATAAAAAGATACATAGAAAACTATTCATTAAACGAGATATCTGCAAAATTATTATCGATAAGAAAAGCCAATATCGATGATATTTCTTTGTTTCTAAATCCCACCATCAAAAACAATATGCCCAATCCCTTGAGACTAAAGGATATGAAAAATGCTATCAACAAGACATATGACTCAATATTAAAAAATGAAACTTTTGGTGTTTTTGGTGATTATGATGTAGACGGCGCTAGTTCCACAGCTCTTTTGGCCAAGTATTTTAAGCAAATAAATCAAAAGATAAAAATATATATACCTGATAGAAAAACAGAGGGTTATGGACCTTCTGTCAATGGATTCAATAAACTAATTGAATCGGGTGTAAAAATTATTTTCACTGTTGATTGTGGTACATTATCATACAAACCAATTTCTGTTGCAAAAAGTAAAAATGTTGATGTAGTTGTATTAGATCACCACCAATCTGATTTAAAATTACCGGAAGCTAAAGCTATTGTTAATCCAAATAGGTATGATGATAATTCAAATTTAAACTATTTATGTGCTGCAGGAGTCTGTTTTATGTTTTTAGTCGCTTTAAATCAAAAGCTTCGTGAAGCTAATTGGTTTAATAATAATAAAATAAAAGAACCAAATATTCTCAATTTTCTTGATTATATTTTTCAAGATCACTTGCTATTTCATAAGATTTTTTTGGATCATCTTCTATTAATAAATTTGCACCATGAGAAGACTTACCCACTCTACCACCTGCATTAATTCTCGGACCTAATACATATCCAAGATCGTAAGTAGTTGGTTGAGATTCAATTTTACATAAATCATATAATGTTTTTAATCCAA
>CACIUJ010000038.1 GCA_902589795.1 uncultured Pelagibacteraceae bacterium
AATAAACACAAAAGATAAAGATAAAGAACAAGAAAATTCTGAAGAGAAGCAAGAGTTTGAAGAAGAAGACGAATTTAATGTTCCACTTGCTAGAATGGAAGAAGAAATTAGACCACAAATTATTTCAACTATAGAAAATTTATGCAAAAACTATTCAAAATTAATTAAATATCAAAAAGAAGAATTAGACTGTGCCTTAAACGCAAAAAAACTTTCACAGGCAAAAGCAAAGGGTTTTAAAAATATTCAGAATGAATTAGTTGAAAAGGGAAAAAGTCTTCAGCTTAACCAATATATACTTGAGGACCTAGTTCAAGCGCACTACGAAGAAAGTAGAAAAATAGTTTCTTTTGAAGGTATTTTAATGAGAAGCGCAATGGAAAATAAAATTTCGAGGGAAGAATTTATTAAATATTATATAGGCAATGAAATAAATCCAAATTTCTTTTCTTTTTTAAACGAAAATCCAACATGGAAAAATTTTTTCAAAAAAAGAAAAAAAGAATTTGAGGAAATAAGACAAAAATTAATTGAAATTAGTCATAAACTAGGTTTACCAGTTGGTGAATTTAAAAAATTGGTAAATAAAATTCAAAAAGGTGAGAGAGAATCCAGAATAGCTAAAAAAGAAATGGTAGAGGCCAACTTAAGACTAGTTATATCTATAGCAAAAAAATATACCAACAGGGGTTTACAATTTTTAGATTTAATACAAGAAGGAAATATAGGCTTAATGAAAGCAGTAGATAAGTTTGAATATCAAAGAGGATATAAATTTTCTACTTACGCAACTTGGTGGATTAGGCAAGCAATAACAAGATCTATAGCTGATCAAGCAAGAACGATTAGAATACCTGTGCACATGATAGAAACAATTAATAAAATAGTTAGAACGTCAAGACAGATTTTAAGTGAACAGGGTAGAGAGCCAACACCAGAAGAATTAGCAAAAAAATTAGCCATGCCTTTGGATAAAGTTAGAAAGGTTTTAAAAATTTCAAAAGAACCCGTTTCTTTGGAAACTCCAGTTGGAGATGAAGAAGACAGTAGTTTAGGAGATTTTATAGAAGATCAAAATGCACTTCAGCCACTAGATTCTTCAATTAGATCGAATCTCAGCGAATCTACAACAAAAATATTAGCTACACTTACACCAAGAGAGGAAAGGGTATTAAGAATGAGATTCGGAATCGGGATGAATACGGATCATACTTTAGAAGAAGTTGGATTACAATTTTCTGTTACAAGAGAAAGAATTAGACAAATTGAAGCAAAAGCTTTGCGTAAACTCAAACATCCAAGTAGATCAAAACATTTAAAAAGCTTTTTAGAAAAATAAAATTTTAATCTTAAATGATTAAATTATTTTGGAATACTCATAATCAAATAAAGTCTTTGGTAATAAGAAATGCAATAGAAAAAATTGATTATAAAGAAAAGTCAAAAGAAAAAATAAATTTAATATATCATACTACTCCTTGGAGAGGCTTAATACATTTGCTTAAAGTTTTTAAAAATTTAAACCTAGAAAATCTTGAATTAAATGTTTGCTCATCAACAATAATTTATGGAAAAAAATTTGATGATATTCTTGGAAAAAAATTTGATAAAACATTTGAGGAATGTAAATCAACAAAAAATGTTAACTATTTAGGCTATGTTGAAAATGCAAAAATAATTGAGCTATTAAAAAAAATGCATATTTATGCCTTTCCAAGTGTTTGGCCTGAAACAAGTTGCATATCTGCAATAGAAGCTATGGCTGCTGGCTGTCAAATAGTTTCATCCAATTTAGGTGCGCTTTATGAAACATGTGCTCCTTTTGGTACTTTAGTAAGTTTTGATAGAAATTTTGATAACTTTGAAAAAAAATTTGAGAAAGTTCTATTAGACTCTATAAAAAATTTTTGGTCTGATGAAAATCAAAAAAAACTTAAAATGCAAAGAGAAACAATTAATCTAATTTATTCCTGGGATAGCAGAACACTTGAATGGAAAAGATTTTTTGATGAAGCTAGAAAATTAAAAAAATAATAATTATAAAAGCCTTCTTATTAAATCTCCAAATTTTCCCTTTTTAAATAGTTCGCTTATATCCTTTTTTTCTAAAATTCCTAAAATATCTTTTCTAATTAAAAATATTTGAGTTAAGTCGTTTCCCCACTTTTTTAAAAAAATTTCAGTATAGATTTTATTTCTTTCTTTAGTTTCCTCTAAAGTTTCATGTCCGTCCCATGTTGATTTGCCATGGAAATGTAGCAAATATGAGTCTAGTAAAAAATTTACCTCGTAACCTTGTTGAGCACATCTAATTCTATAATCAATATCTTCTCCGCCCCCCTTTCCAAAAGTTTCATCAAAAAGTCCAATTTTATTTAAGATTTCATTAGGTAATTTAAAACAAAAAAATGGCATTAGAGGTGCTTGAAATTTTTGTTTTGGTTTGTATTTTTTTTTATGTTTTTCCACTATTTCACCTAGTAAATTATAGTTTTCATTAAAATCTTCTAAGCTCATTGTGGCTTTTAGTACTAAATTTCCACAATCACTTGAATAGCCAAAAAGCTGGTTGTTCACTGGTATAGAAATAAAATCAGAATTTTCTTTTAAAGGATCAAACCATTTTTTTGTAAAAATAATATCATTATTTAAAAAAATAAGATTTTTTTCATTTTTTTTTGCAGCTTTTATTGCTTGATTTACATTTTCAGAAAAGCTTAAGGGTTTTTTATTTTTAATTATTTTTATTTTTTTATAGGAAGATAAATACTCAATATCATTTCCATCATTATCTATAAATAAGAATTCATCATTCTCATTAATTTCTGTAAATTTAAAGAAAGATTGTATTGCTAAATCTGTATAATGGTTTGAACTTCTCATTGTTACCATTGCAAATAAATTATTCATAAAAATAATAATGGTGGGCCCGCCAGGATTCGAACCTGGGACCAATACATTATGAGTGTACTGCTCTAACCAGCTGAGCTACAGGCCCTTTTTTCAATTTAAACATTTTGAAGAAAATTTCAATCAACGTTTTTTCTAAAAATACCAGACAATTCATTTTTTAACAAATTAGTTGTTTCTAATCTTAAATTTGCATCTAGTAGTTTTTTACTCAATTCTTTATTATTAATTTCTTCATACATTTTTGAAAGCATATCATAAAAT
>CACIUJ010000039.1 GCA_902589795.1 uncultured Pelagibacteraceae bacterium
AAAATTCAATTAGAGTGGATCTTTGCAGTGTGGTATATTTTATTAAATCGTTATTAAATCTCCCAAAATCTAAATCACAAATTTTACTACTATTTGAATAAAAATTTAATTTTAATGGATTAAAAATATCTTTATTCTCTAAATTTTTAAATCCTATTTTATTTAAAATAGAAGTACTGTTTGTGGCTAATTGTATTCCATAACCTTCGTTTAAACTTAACATGCTTTCTTTTTCGTAAACCATTATTTCAAAATTAGAATTTTTTATTAATAAATTTGCAGCGGTTAATCCACCAATGCCAGATCCGATGATAGCTATTTTTTTTTTCATTGGTACAAAAATGAAATTTGTTTAAAAATTCTTTTAGTAAATGAAGGAATAAATTCCCTATTCTTGCTTAAGGAGTACCAACTATATTTTGAAGGTATTTTGGAAGAAAATTTATAATATAAATTAAGGTTTAATTTTTTATTTGAAATAGAATTTTTATAATTACACAAAAATTTCCAACTTTTATTCTTTTGAGAGGAAGCTTTCATTTTTGGTAAATTAAATTTTTTCAAAAACCCCAGATCATTATTTTTTGTTAATGCTATTTGTTTTTTATTTTTTTTTAGATAACAAAATATATCATAACTTTTTGATTGAATTTTAATTTTTTTGTTTGATTTGATTTTTGATTCCGACGCATAATATAAACAAAATTTTTTTAATTTACATTTGTTACATAGCGGATCTTTTGGTTTACATATTATAGCCCCAAATTCCATTAAAGCTTCCGCTAAATCTGCATTTCTTTTAGTTTTAAATAAATTCGTGGTATTTGTAATTTCTAGATTAAACAGTCTAAAAAAAACTCTTTTTACATTCCCATCTAATCCAACGCGTGGCTGATTATAGATTAGAGCCAAAAGTACATTTGCTGTGTAATCTCCAATGCCTGGTAGTTCTTTTAACTTTTCAAAATTGTCAGGGATTTGACTTTTATATTTTTTAACTAAAATTTTGGAAGTTTTGTGTAAGTTTCGGGCTCTAGAATAATAACCAAGCCCCTCCCACAGTTTTAATATTTTTTTTTCATTGCTTTTGGATAAAGCCTTAAGATTTGGAACTTTGTGGACAAAACTTTTAAAATAAGGGATTACAGTCTTTACCTTAGTTTGCTGAAGCATAAATTCACTTAATATTCTATAATAATGCTTTTTTTTAGAATTTTTACTTATTCGCCAAGGAAGTGTGCGTTTGTTATTATCATACCATGATAGAATTTTTTTTGATAAATTCTTATTATTTATATGCATTATAAACAAAACAATAAAGAAACCAGAAGATACGTTCAAGGATTAAGGCCTTTTGTAAATACTTTGCCGCGGCAAATAAAGGGTGTTTTAAAAAAAAAGGGTTATAATTATTCTGAAATAATAAACAAATGGAATATTTTTGCAGGAAGCGAGGCATCAAAATATTCAATCCCAAAATCAATAAAAACCACAATAAACTCCTCAAAAAAAACGCTGGTGGTTGCCGTTGAAAGAGGAAACGAAATAGTCTTAGAGTATTCAAAAGAAGATATCATTAAAAGAGTCAATAGCTATTTTGGGTATGAATTAATAAATGATATTAAATTATTAAATATAAACTTAAATAATAAAAAAAAAAATGTAAAAAACTCAATTAAATTTTCAAAAAAATTAAATGAAAAAATAGATATGATAAAAAATAAAGAAATAAAAAAATCATTATCAAATCTTTTAAAAGCAATTAACAATGATTAAGATTAAAATGAAATTATTTTTTTTAAAGACATCTTTTTTGATTTATTTTTGTTTATTTTCATTATCATATGCAACAGATATAAGCATTAACAAAGATTTAATTGTAATTGGAAACGACAATGCCCCCGTTAAAATAAAAGTTTTTTCATCTTTAACATGCCCCCATTGTGCTAGTTTTCATATTAATGTGGTGCCAAAAATAAAGGAAAAATATATTGAAAATGGAAACGTTCAATTAATATTTATAGATTTTCCATTAGACCAATTTGCATTTAATGCTTCAAAATTATTGCATTGCACAGATAAAAAAAAACAAATATTTTTATTAGATAACTTGTATGAAAATCAAAATAATTGGACTGCAGGTTCTAACGCCGACCAAATAAACAGCAACTTAAAAAATATTGTAAAAGATTTAGGTATAAGTTCAGAACAGTTTGATGCTTGCATAAACAATGAAGAGATATCTGATAAAATACTCAACGGTAGAATAGAAGGACATAAAAAATACTCGATAAACTCGACCCCAACAATAATAATAAATGAAAAAAAACTTGAAGATGATGCTAGTTTTAAAAATATACAAAAAAAAATTGAGAAAATAATTTAATAAATGAAATTTAAAAAACTTGATTTGGTTGGATTTAAATCTTTTGTTGAAAGATCAACTTTTTTTATAGAAGAAGGTCTGACAGGAATAGTTGGTCCAAATGGTTGTGGTAAGTCAAACATTGTTGAAGCTATAAGATGGTGCATGGGAGAAACTTCGGCAAAAAGCATGAGGGGCTCGGGTATGGAAGATGTGATTTTTTCTGGTACAGCAAACAAATCTTCAAAAAATATAGCTGAAGTAACTTTAAATTTAGATAACTCGGAAAAGGATGGTCCAAATCAATTTAAAGAACTAGATATAATTAATGTAAAAAGAAAAATAGAAAAAGACAAAGGGTCTAAGTATTTTATAAATGACAAAGAAGTAAGGGCACGTGATGTACAAACTCTTTTTGCTGATTTATCAACTGGCGCGCACTCCCCTTCTATGATAAGCCAGGGAAAAATTGGAGCTTTAGTCACAGCAAAGCCAACCGACAGAAGAGCTATTCTTGAAGAGGCTGCCGGCATTTCCGGCATTCATGTTCGTAGACATGAATCTGAATTAAGACTTAATTCAGCAGAAAATAATTTAAAAAGAGCAGATGAACTAAGAAGACAACAAGAAAAACAATTAGAAAATTTAAGAAAACAAGCTGTTGAAGCTTCAAAATATAAATCAATATCTGAAGAAATAAAAAAAATTGAAGCTGGTCTTTATCATA
>CACIUJ010000040.1 GCA_902589795.1 uncultured Pelagibacteraceae bacterium
TAAATCCATTTGAAGAGAAAAGAGACATCTTTGCTACTTCGGTATTAGCAGAGAGTGTCAATCTACAGTTTGATAGTGAAGGACGAATTTCTATACCAGATAAATTATTAAATCATGCAAAAATTAAACAGAGCATGCTTTTTGTTGGTCAAGGAACAACTTTTCAAATTTGGGAACCAAAGCTTTTTGAAAAATTCAAAATACAAGCTAGAAAAAAAGCTAATTTGAATAGAGCAAGTCTAAAATGGGAAACACAATTTAAAAAGGAGGGGAAATGACAATAAATATTAAAGGTCCAGAATTAAAAGAATTAAAGCCACGAATTTTAGTTTTAGGTGTTGGTGGAGCAGGAGGAAATGCCTTAAATGGTATGATCGCTGCTGGAATGGAGGGTGTAGAATTTGTTGCTGTAAATACTGATGCACAAGATTTAATAAATAATAAAGCTCAAGGAAAGATTCAACTTGGAGCAAATTTAACAAAAGGTCTAGGTGCAGGCGCTAAACATGAAATAGGACAAGCAGCTGCAGAAGAGTCATTAAATGATATCGTTGATTACATCAAAGGCAGCAACATGGTTTTCATAACAGCCGGCATGGGAGGAGGAACAGGCACAGGTGCCTCGCATGTAATTGCAAGGGCAGCTAAAGAATTAAATATTCTTACAGTAGGCGTTGTGACTCTACCTTTTTCTTTTGAAGGTCCAAAAAAAATGAGAATAGCTCTTCAGGGATTAGAAGAATTAAAAAAACATTTAGATACAAATATTATTGTTCCAAATCAAAATATATTTAAAATTATAAATGAAAAAACTACTTTAAAAAATTCTTTTGGATTATCAAATGATGTTTTGAAATTTGGAGTTCAAAGTGTGACTGATTTAATGGTTCGACCTGGATTGGTAAATCTAGATTTTGCCGACGTTGAAACAGTAATGAAAGGAATGGGTAAGGCAATGATGGGTACTGGTGAAGCTGAAGGAGAAAAAAGAGCCGAAGAAGCTACCAATGCTGCTCTTAACAATCCTTTAATTGATGAGTATTCATTAAAAGGTGCCAAAGGTCTGTTGGTTAATATTACTGGAGGATCAGATCTTACCACTTTTGAAGTAGACGAAGCTGTAAATAAAATTAGAGCGGAGGTAGATCCAGAAGCTGAATTAATTTTTGGATCTATAGAAGACGAAAGATTAAATGGAAAAATTAGAGTGTCAATTGTTGCAACTGCACTTGATGGTCAAGAGCCCGAAAGAAAACCTGTTGTTAGTATGGTGCATAGGTTGCAGAATAGAAATGTAGGTTATTCTAATAATGTAACAAACGTTTTAGCGAACAATCAGGCTACTTTAAATGCAACTGAAGGTGCCACAGCTTTAGATTTAAGTTTAAATGACAACTTGGCTGAAAATACAAATATTATAAATAATAATATACAGCAAAAAAAGGAAAATACTTTAAATGAGCATTCCCACGATACCTCTTTTGATAATATTTCAATGGAAAATGCAAATTATCTTCAAAATACACAAGAAAATAATTTGGAAAGCACTTCTGATACAAAAGATGAGTTGCCAAATTTTGAAGTTGAAAGCATTGAGCTTGCAACACCAGAGCTTTTTGAAAACGAATTTAATACTGAGATTAATCAAGAAGATTTAAATCACACATCACCAAGTGTATTTGACAAAGCTACTAATGAAAAATCTACAGAAATTCAAAATAAAACAGAAATAGTTAAAGAACCGGAGATGTTTGATGAGCCAGGTTTGGAAGAAGATTTTGAAATACCTGCTTTTTTAAGAAAACAAAAAAACTAAATGAAAGAAAGTAAAGTTATTTATGAATGCCACCATGTCATTGGACAACTTAAAACATTATCCAGTGATGCTAGATCAAATACTAAGCATTATATCCCCTCAACATGGTGGCACGTTTATTGACTGCACATTTGGAGGCGGAGGATATTCTAGAGCTATACTAAAATATCCCGGAACCAAAGTCTTAGCTATTGACAGAGACAAAACTATAAAAAAATATGCTGAGAAACTTAGTGAAGAATTTCCAAATAGACTTAATTTTTATAGAAATAAATTTAGTAGTTTAGGTCAGCTAATTAATTCAAAAGAAAATCCAAAAGCTATTATTTTCGATCTAGGAATATCGTCTATACAGCTTAACGATAACCAAAGAAGTTTTTCATTTAATTCGAAAAACGATTTAAGCATGGAAATGGGATTAAACAAATATACAGCTTATGATGTTGTTAACAATTATGATAAAAAATATTTATCAAAAATAATTAAAATACTTGGGGAAGAAAAAGACAGTAAAAAAATAGCAAATGCAATAATTAAATATCGAGAAAAAAAACCAATAGAAACTTCAGATCAGCTAGCAAATATAATAAAAAATGCAAAAAAAAATTATAACAGTTATAAAAAAAATCAGCTACAGATGATTTTCCATTTGTTCCTGTAACAGCAATAATATTTTTTGGCTTTTTTTTATAAAAATTAGAGCACGTTTCAGAAAAGGCTTTTCTAACATCCTTAACTTTAACAAGAGGTATTTCACAATTATTAACACTGCTTTTATTGCTTACAACTATTGCTGATGCACCCTTTAAAATTGCTTCTTTAATAAATTTTGAACCAGATGTTTTTTTTCCCTTAATAGCAAAAAAAACATATTTTTTTTTAATTTTTCTGCTATCAGAAGACATACCTTTTACAGGTATTTTTTCATATTTATCGTTTACAGATTTAAGTAAATTGCCTAGCAACATTTAAAAATTATTAAAAGCTTGTAGGTTTTTTATGGCTAAAATTGGACCAATTTTTTCTATAATTTTGCCTGCAACTACTACCGTATTCCATCCTGAAGTATTTCTATTCTCCCCTTTATATTTATATCCTTCTGGAAATTTTTCGGATGGTGGAAATTCATACACATAGTTAGGAGCTGACT
>CACIUJ010000041.1 GCA_902589795.1 uncultured Pelagibacteraceae bacterium
AATAATTTTTTACCTTTATCGTAATAATCAGCTGCAAAACTTCCTGATATAATTAACAAATAAACGATCAAAATCTTTGTTAAAGAAAAAAATTTGTTCATATAAAAATTTAAACTTTTAATTGATTTATATTAATTTAGTATTTTGTTTTTAAAAGTTTTTATAAACGCCTTTGCAGTAAATGTAAATTTCTTTTGATTCTTTTCTGCTAGATTGAGGCTTGTAAGTACGAACAAACTTAAAGTGTTTTTTGGCCTTTTCATAAATTTCTTTAAATACCGAACCCATAAACAATTTTGATAAAAAAACCCCATTTACTTGCAATACGTTTTTAGCCAAGTTCATTGATGCCATGCATAAATCACCAGTTTTGTAGGAATCAAGGTTTTTGTTACCTGTTGTATTTGCAGCAATATCAGAAATAACCACGTCAAACTCTTTTTCAAAATAAAAATATATTTTCTTAAAAATATCTTTGTTTTCTATGTCTGCCTTTATAAATTCAACTTTATCTATTTTTTCCATTTCTTTAATATCAACTGCTAATATTTTCCCATTTTTTATTATTTTTTTTGCAACCTGTGACCAACCACCAGGGCAAGATCCAAGATCCAGCAAAATAGTATTTTTATTAATAAAACCAAATTTTTTATTTAGTTCTATTAATTTAAAAGCAGAACGAGATCTATAACCTTTCGCTTTAGATTCTCTTACATAAAAATCACTGTGTTGCTTTTT
The DNA here is from genome assembly GCA_902589795.1 of uncultured Pelagibacteraceae bacterium. Classification (GTDB taxonomy): domain Bacteria; phylum Pseudomonadota; class Alphaproteobacteria; order Pelagibacterales; family Pelagibacteraceae; genus AG-414-E02. Next base: position 739 of record CACIUJ010000041.1, read on the forward strand.
TATCCAATTTTTTGATGATATATTTTTTTTCAATTATATATACTTTGTAAAAAAAAATTTATAGAACATCTTCATCTTCATCTGAAACGCTAGCAATGAAAGATTTTTTATTTTTGTATCTATAATGAAAAAAACTTACTGGAATTAAAAAGATATAAATTAATCCTGTAAAAAATAATGTTTGAAAAGTATAAAAAATTAATAAACTTACATAGATACCCATGCCTAATAATAAAAAGATAGCGTAGTAACGTGGTATGACAATTCTTTTAAAAGAATATGTTGGTATCTTGCTTACCATCAAAATTGAAGTTAATAATATTACAACTACACTTAAAGTAGCATAATTATCTAGTTGAACAATTCCACTTAAACTTAATATCAGAGGAAGCAAAACTAATCCAGCTGCTGCGGGTGAGGGAACGCCTTCAAAAAAATTTATTTTCCATGATTCATTTTCTTCAATAACTGTTAAATTAAATCTAGCTAATCGAAGAGAACAACAAACAGCATAAATTAAAACAAACATCCATCCAAATTTTCCAATTTCGTTTAAAGCCCAAAAATACATAATAATTCCAGGAGCCACACCAAAACTAATCACATCTGTTAATGAATCCAATTCTTTACCAACTTTTGATGTTCCTTTTATTAATCTTGCTACTCTCCCATCTAAGCTATCTAGAATTGCAGCGAATCCAATAGCAATCACAGACATTGTATAGTTTAAATCCATTGCAAATTTTATTGAACTTAAGCCTAAACAAACTCCAAAAATAGTAAGCGCATTTGGTAAAAGTGATTTAGGATTTTTTTTTGAAATTAATTTAAATTCTTTTTTATTTTCAATCATTTTATTCTTTTTTTGCTAATAAAGTTTCTCCAGCAACTGTATTTTGTCCATTTTTAACAAGCAGTTTATAGTTTTGGAAATATAAATCAACTCTGCTCCCAAATCTAATCATGCCAAATCTATCTCCCTGGTTAATAGCACCACCTTCTTTTACATCACAAACGATTCTTCTAGCAATCATTCCTGCGATCTGAACAATAACTATTTCGCTACCATTTGAATTTTTTAATTGGACATAATTTCTTTCGTTTTCTTCGCTAGATTTGTCGAGAGTGGCATTTATATATTTTCCTGGTTTATAAAAAATCTTTTCCACTTTTCCTGTGTATGGAACTCTATTTACATGGCAACAAAGTACATCCATAAAAATACTTACTCTTGTATATTTTTTTCCTTCTAAACCAAGTTCATTTGGTCCATTCGTTTCTACTATTTGTGTTATTTTTCCATCTGCAGGGCTGACTAAATAATTTTCATCTTTAATTGGAAATCTATCCGGGTCCCTAAAAAAATAATAAACCCATATAGTTATTAATATACCTATTAAGCCGAGGTAATTATTTATCAAAAGTAATATAAAAGTAATAACAGCTGCTATAGCTACAAATCTATAACCTTCGGCGTGAAGTTTCTGAAAAACGAATTTGAACATAATTTAAACTCTTTTTAATTTTAGGTTAATATGTATATTTAATTATTAAATTCAATTAATAAAAAATAAATATTTATGTCAAAAATTAAAGTAAAAAACCCAATTGTGGAGCTAGATGGCGATGAAATGACACGAATAATATGGGATTTTATTAAAAAAAAACTTATTCTGCCCTATCTAGACTTGGGAATTCAATATTATGATTTAGGCATAAAAAATAGAGACAAAACATCTGATAAAGTAACAATCGATTGTGCTAAAGCAATTAAAAAAATTGGCGTAGGTATTAAATGTGCGACTATTACACCCGATGAAAATAGAGTTGAAGAATTTAATTTAAAAAAAATGTGGAGATCTCCAAATGGTACTATAAGAAACATTTTGGGAGGAACTGTTTTTCGTGAACCAATAATTTGTAAGAATATTCCAAAGTTAGTTCCCAGTTGGACAAATCCAATAGTTATAGGAAGACACGCTTTTGGTGATCAGTACAGAGCTACAGACTTTAAAGTACCCGGTAAAGGTAAATTAGAAATAAAATGGACCTCAGAAGATGGAAAAGAAAAAAAAGAATTTGAAGTTTTTAATTTTAACGGACCAGGTGTTGCGTTATCAATGTACAATTTAGATCAATCTATTAGAGATTTTGCTAGAGCATGCATGAATTATGGACTTAATAGAAAGTGGCCCGTT
>CACIUJ010000042.1 GCA_902589795.1 uncultured Pelagibacteraceae bacterium
AGAGGAGATAACGCTTTCCCATCTTCAAACTCAATAAAATATTCTTTTTTATCTCTATAAATTGTTAATGTTAGTTTTTCTGACAATGCATTAACAACTGAAACTCCAACTCCATGGAGTCCGCCGGATACTTTATAAGAATCATGATCAAATTTACCACCCGCGTGTAACTGTGTCATTATTACTTCGGCCGCTGATTTTTTTTCTCCCTTATGAAGATCAACTGGAATACCTCTCCCGTCATCTTCTACTGAAACTGAATTATTTGAATTAATTGTTACATTAATATTCTTACAATGTCCTGCTAATGCTTCATCAATTGCATTATCAACAACTTCATAAACCATATGATGCAATCCTGTGCCATCATCGGTGTCACCAATATACATTCCAGGTCTTTTTCTAACTGCTTCTAGACCTTTTAGTACCTTTATAGAATCCGCACCATATTTAGGTATTTTGTCTTCAGTTTTTTTGATCATATTAATGAAAATATTAACGTTATTTTAACATTTTTTTTTACTTAATTAAATCTCGGATAAACTCGTACCCCAAATTAACGTTGATATTAAATGATTGCAAAGTGAAATAAAAAAAAAAATACTTAAAACTAATTTTTAGCAAAAAATCATATTTTCATTGGCATTACAACGTGAAAACTTAATTTATCAGATAAATCTTTTATCAATACTGGAGAACCAGGTTCCTTTAAATTCATAATAATTTTTTCATTCTCTATTTGTGAAGTAATATCTATTAAATATCTGCTATTAAAACTAATACTCATATCTTCTGAATTAAAATTCGCAGGAATATTTTCTACTCCTTCTCCGCTATTAGGACTGTTTACTGATAATTGTAAAGAATCTTTTTTTATGGCCATCTTTAATCCTTCTTTTTTATCTGCTGAAACAGTAGTAACTCTTTCAATAGAAGTTTTGAAATCATTTAATTTTATTTGTAAAATTTTATTATTATCCTTGGGAACAACTTTGCTATAGTCCGGAAAACGACCGTCAATTACTTTTGAAATTAAAATACCACTATCCATCACAAACTTAACTTTTGATTTATTATTTGATATTTTTATTTTAGCAGAACTTTGTTCCATTAGAGATATTAATTGAAAGATTGTTTTTTTAGGCAATATGATTGGTTCGAAAACTATGTTTTTTTCAATTTCTAAACTGCTAGAAGATAATCTATGGCTATCAGTCGCTACACCAGTTAAAAATATCTTATTTTCTAGATTTGTTTTATGAAAAAATATTCCATTAAGATAATGTCTTGTTTCGTCTGTAGAAATTGAAATTTTAGCCTTGCTTAATAATTTCATTAATTTTTGAGATGGAACTTCAAAGCTTTGTTGTTCAAAATTTTCTTCGGAAATTGGGAAATTATCAGATGGCATACATAATAAGTTAAATTTAGAATTGCCTGATTCTAATTTTAACTTATTTTGACTTTGTAAAGAAAGATGGACCTTCGAGTTTGATTCTAATTTTCGTAAAATATCATACAATATGCTTGCAGAGGTTGTTGTGGAACCCTCAGTTTTTAATTCTTGTGCAGGAAAAACTTCTGAATAAATTATATCTAAATCAGTTGCAGTTATTTTGACTTTTGCTTCTTTTGCTTCAATAAGTATATTTGACAGAATAGGTAGGGTGCTTTTTTTCTCTATTATTCCGTAAGCATGACTTAAAGATTTTAAAAAAACATCTCGATTAACTGTAATTTCCATTTTTAAATATTAGAGAAATTTTTTTTTAATTTCATTTACGTTTTGTTTTATTTCATTATCTTTTTTTATTAATTCGTCAATTTTTTTTACTGCATGTATAACCGTTGTGTGATCTCTATTTGAAAATTTTCTACCAATATCAGGTAAAGAATTTGTTGTATATTGTTTAGCTAAATACATTGCTATTTGCCTGGGTCTTGCTAACGATCTTGATCGCCTTTGAGACAACATCTCTTGAATGCTAAGATTATAATGTGCAGCAACTGTATTTTGAATTAATTCAACATTAATTAGTTTATTATTGTAGATAATAAAATCTTTTAAGATTTTTTTACACTCATAAATATTTGGAACTTTGTTGTTCATCTTGCTAAATGCTAAAACTCTATTTAAAGCTCCAACCATTTCTCTGATACTTGTGGTAATTTCAGATGCTAAAAAATTAATTACTTCTTCATTTAAATTATAATTTTCATTAAAATTTTTTTGTATTGTTTGAAATTTGTTTTCTAATATTTTTTTTCTTAAATCTAAATCTGGTGGCTGTATATCAATAACTAAACCTCCTGATAATCTTGATCTAATACGCTCTTGAATCCTATCAAGACTTGAGGGAGGCCTATCGGAGGATATGACTATTTGGGAACCTCTTTCAATCAAAGCATTAAATGTATGGAAAAACTCTTCTTGCATTGCTTCTTTACCACCTACAAACTGAATATCATCAATAATAAAAACGTTTGCTTTTCTAAAAAAATCTTTAAATTTTACCATTTCATTGTTTTTTATTGATCTAATAAAATGATACATAAATCTTTCGGCTGAAATAAACATTACTTTTTTACTGTCACCAATTTCCAATCCAATTGCATTCAATAGATGTGTTTTACCCATTCCAACACCACTATAGATAAATAAGGGATTATAATGTGAGCCATCTGAACAAATTTTCTTAGCTGCCATATAAGCTAGCTCATTACTTTTCCCAACCATAAAATTGTTGAATGTATAGTTTGAATTAAATCTATTATAATTTAATAAAGAATTTTCTATTAAAGAAATCTGGCTATTTTTTTTAATTCCTTGCTTATTAAATTCCTCACCTTGCTCTTCAATTAAAAATTCTATCCTTTGAATGCTTGATTTAAAATTCTTAATAATATCCAAAACTTTATCTGCATATCTTGAAAC
>CACIUJ010000043.1 GCA_902589795.1 uncultured Pelagibacteraceae bacterium
TGCTTTTTTTAAATATTTTATAGGCATATATGAATTGTTATGAATGTATTTTTAATTTAATATATAAATATTTTAATCTATGAAAAAGAATTATCCAAGAAATATGATAGGCTATGGGTCAAAAACACCTAGCATAAAATGGCCAAATGACGCAAAATTAGCTCTTCAAATAGTTTTAAATTATGAAGAAGGATCTGAAAACTGTGTTTTACATGGAGATAAAAGTTCAGAAACATTTTTATCTGAAATAATTGGTGCTCAGCCCATAAAAGGCCGACATATAAATATGGAATCATTTTATGAGTATGGGTCGAGAAGAGGTTTTTGGAGACTTCATGATCTTTTTCAAGAAAAAAAAATACCAATTACAATTTTTGGTGTGGGTATGGCTTTAGAAAGAAATAAAGATGTGTGTGATGCAATGAAAGAATCTAATTATGAAATTGCCTCACATGGTTGGAGATGGATAGATTATCAAAACATATCTAAAACTACTGAAAAAAAACATATGCAACTTGCTATAAAATCTATTAAAAAAATTTTTGGCGAAAGACCTCTTGGATGGTACGCGGGTCGATGCAGTCCTAATACTAGAGATTTGGTTATGGAGGATGGAGGTTTTCTTTATGACAGCGATTCATACAGTGATGATCTTCCGTACTGGGAAATTAGAGGTAAAAAAAAACAATTAATAATTCCTTACACGTTAGATAATAATGATATGAGGTTTGCAACTAATCAAGGTTTTAATAGTGGAGATCAATTTTTTACCTATCTGAAAGATAGTTTTGATGCTTTGTACGAAGAAGGCAATAAAAAACCTAAAATGATGTCTGTTGGACTACATTGTAGATTAATAGGGAGGCCAGGAAGAATTCAATCTTTAAAAAAATTCTTAGATTATGTTTTAAAACATGAGGACGTTTGGATTTGTAAAAGAATAGACATTGCTAAACACTGGATTAAAAATTATCAAAATATATAATTTTCTTAATGAATAAAAATAAAAATATTTTTTTAAACGGATTGATTGACTTAGCTCAATCACGCTTAGGTTCAAAAATAGTATACAAAACTGATGAATTTTTTGCCCCAGCCAAGAGAATTATCAATCCATGGCCTCCAATTTTTAAAGAAGGTGTTTTTGACAAACATGGAAAATGGATGGACGGATGGGAGACCAGAAGAAAAAGAAATAAAGGTCATGACTATTTAATCTTAAAATTAGGTAAGCCTGGAAAAATACATAAAGTAGATATTGATACTTCTTATTTTAATGGCAATCAACCTAGCAAAGTTTCTTTGGATGCTTGTTACAGTAAAAGCAAGTTACCTAACAAAAATTCAAAATGGATAAATATTTTAAAAAAAAGTACTACTAAACCTAATAGCCATCATTTTTTTAATATAAAAAATAAATCTATTTTTACTCATGTAAAATTAAATATCTATCCTGATGGTGGTGTTGCAAGAATTAGAATTTATGGAGAAATGAAGATTAATAAAAAATTTGGGAAAAAAATAACAAATCTTACATCTGTATTAAGTGGAGCTACACCAATCGCATGTAATAATGAACATTTCGGTAGAGCTGAAAATGTACTTGCTCCTGGCATTGGAAAAAATATGGGTGATGGATGGGAAACAAGAAGAAGCCGCGGTAAAAATTTTGATTGGTTAATTTTAAAATGTGCAACAGCTGGCAAAGTAAAAAAAATTCAAATTGATACACATCATTTTAAGGGTAACTATCCTGACAAATGTTCTGTTCAGGCCGCTTATTTAAATACTCAAAATTCCTCTAAAAATATTGTTATTAAATCTAAAAATTGGAAATTTCTATTAGGTAAGGTTAAATTAAAGGCTGATAAAAAGCATAATTTTAATAATAAACTCATGAAAAATAAAAAAATTAACTACATTAGAATAAATATTTTTCCTGACGGGGGTATTTCAAGAATAAGATTAATGGGTAAAGCTGAATGATAGAAAAAATTATTAAACCTATTGAAATTAATAAATCAAATTTTGCTCCATATGGTGATTTAATATCAACTGAAAATATCACTCCAATTGATATAAACGCAGGGTATGCAAAACGTTTTGATAATTTAGCTGATTTAAACACCTCTAAAGATAATGGAAAAACCATAGTAAGCATTTTTTCTGCCTTAAAAAGAACTTTTCCTATGAAAATTGATATGATGGAACAACATCCTCTTGGTAGCCAAGCATTTATACCGATGAAGGAAACAACATTTTTAAGTTTTGTTGCCCCTCTTGGAAAGACCCCTGACATTGATAAAATTCAATCTTTTATAATACCTCCAAATCACGGGGTAAATTATAAGGCCGGGATTTGGCATTTTCCCTTAATTTCAACAGAAGATACAAATTTTCTTGTAATAGATAGAAAAGGCAAGGGTGAAAATCTAATTATTCATAAATTTGAAAAAGAGAAAATAATTCTTAATTATTAAAGCATAAAAAAAACCCGCTGTATTTCTACAGCGGGTTTAATTTTTAAAGTTTAAATATTATCTTCTAGACTTTTGTCCTGACATCATAAGATGCAGCACTGTTCCTAGAGCAGCACCAATTATCCAAGCATATCCACCTAAGCCTGATAATGAAGGGTGCCATACTGTTAGTACAGAGAATACACCCGCTATAGCCCATGCAACAAAAGCTTTTTGGTTCCAACCATCATTGTAGTAATACTTACCACCTTTTTTGGATGAAAATAATTGATTAATATCAATTTTTTGTTTCTTAATTACATAATAATCAACAATCATTATTCCATAAACTGGCGCTAGTATTGCCCCAAGTGTATTTACAAATGGAAACATTCCAACTTGACTAATGAAAGAAACCCAAAGTGCACCAATAATAAAACCAACTATAGAAGTAATTA
>CACIUJ010000044.1 GCA_902589795.1 uncultured Pelagibacteraceae bacterium
TTGGAGCAGGCTTCAATTTCTTCTCTTGTTAGCTGACCAGCTAAAATAGGGTTGTAAGCTTTTATTCCTTTTGCAACATCTCCATCGGCTATACCTTTTACTTCAAGTTCATGAAGATTACAAAAGTCTGCTATTTGTTTAAAACTTATTTTGGTATTTTCTACTAACCAGACAGCAGTGGCTTTTGGCATAAAAGGTCTATCGGTCATTTTTTTGGCTTTTTCATTTTTGATAATAAGTTGCTAAATTTTTTATTAAATTTACTTACTCTACCTTTGTCTAGAATTTTTTGAGATCCACCAATCCAAGCAGCATGAGATTTAGAATCTATGTCAAGTTTTAATGTTTCTCCTTCCTTTCCCCAAGTAGATTTTGTTTCAAAATGACTTCCATCAGTCATGACAACTTTTATTTTATGATAGTTTGGATGTATTTTTTTTTTCATCTTGGGTCAATTTAATATAGCAAAATAAAATAATTAACAATAATAATTAATTATTTAATAATTTAATCATAGCCTCATTAATTCTCGGATTAGCTGAAATAACGGTTTTGTTTTCTATAAATTTGTCTGTTCCATTAAAATCAGTTACAAATCCTCCTGCCTCTTTAACTAAAATAATACCTGCTGCCAAATCCCAATAACTCAGACCTCTTTGCCAAAATCCATCACATCTGCCAGCAGCAACATATGCCATATCTAACGCAGCACTACCCATTTTTCTTATTGGTAATGAAATTTTAGAAGAAAATTTTTTGTATTCTATTAAGGATTCTTCCCTATCCTTTGCGGTTTTTTTTGGACCCCCGGTAAAAATAATGCAATCTTCTAATTTAGATCTCGCAGAAACTCTTATTCTTTGGTTGTTAACATAAGAACCATTTCCTTTTTCTGCTACAAACATTTCATCTTTTATTGGATCATAAATTATACCACAAATTATTTCTTGTTTTTTTTCTAATCCTATAGAGATTCCAAAATGAGGAATGCCATGAAGAAAATTTGCAGTCCCGTCAATGGGATCAATTATCCATTTAAATTCAGATTTATTATTTATTTCACCAATTTCTTCACTAAGAATAGAATAATCTGGCCTCGCTTTTTGCAGTTCTTCAATAATAATTTTTTCAACTTTTTTGTCTGACATTGTCACAAAATCCCCAGGTCCTTTAAGTGAAACTTGAAGTTTTTCTATTTCTCCAAAATCTCTTATAAGAACCTTAGATGCTTTTCTGCAAGCTTTTATCATTACATTTATATTTGCAGAATTAAGTTTCATTTTTTATTTTATTTTTTTGACGTATTCTAGAGTTCTTGTATCTAAAATTATTTTATCTTCTGCATTAATAAATGGTGGTACCATAATTTTAATTCCATTTTCTAAAGTTGCAGGCTTATAAGAAGAAGAAGCAGTTTGTCCTTTAATTGCTGCGTCTGTTGTTTCAATTTTTAATTCTACGGATGAAGGCAAATCAACACCTAAAGCCTGGTCTTCATGGAATTGAACATTTACTTCCATATTTTCTTTAAGTAATTTTCTTTTTTCTCCGAGCAGTGATCTAGAAATTTGGATTTGTTCATAATTTGTTTGGTCCATAAAGTGACAATTATTTTCATCTTCATAAAGGAAATTAAATTTTTTATCATCTAAAATTGCTCTTTCAATTGAGTCACTAGACCTAAATCTTTCATTTAATTTTGTTCCCTTTTTAATACTTTTAAGTTCTACTTGATTAAAGGCACCACCCTTTCCAGGTTTAACATGTTGTGCCTTTAAAACTGACCATAGATCATTTTTATGTTCAATAACCATCCCAGGTTTAATTTCATTTCCTAATATTTTCATTTTTATTTAAATTTATTTATAGCTGAAACAGGATCTAATTTTTTATTATTCCAAACATAATTTGAGCAAGCTATAAGGTTTGCTCCGTTTGACAAAATTTTTTTATAATTGGAACTATTAATTCCACCTATTGCAACGGTCGGCATATTAATTTTTTTTTTAGCCCAACGCAATATATCTAAGTTGGCTTTAAAAGCAGTTTTTTTTGTAGGAGATTTAAAGAAAGATCCAAAAGCAATATAATCTGCCCCATATTTTTTTGCTTTTATCGCCAGTTTTTTAGAGTTATGACATGTCATTCCAATAATTTTGTGGTTTCCTAAAATTTTTCTAGCATTAATAAAATTCATATCTTTTTGACCAACATGGCATCCATCTGCCCCAATTAATTTTGCAACAAGAGGTTTGTCATTAACTAAAAATTTAACATTATTTTTTATAACTATTTTTTTTACTTTTTTAGATATTTTTAACATTTCTACAGTAGATATTTTTTTAAGTCTAAGCTGAAAGTATTTTACTTTATTGGTTTTAAGTACTTTATTTAAATTATTATAAAAAGAAACACCTTTTATCTTTTCTGGTGATAATAAATAAATATATCTTTTCAATTTAAATTAGGCAGTTAATTGTTTTTCCATATCTATACTCCATTTTCCTGAAGTAGATAGCCCATTCATTTTAGATCGATGATTGAATATTTTTTGTGTATTATTTATATCTTGAATATTTTTTCCCCAATTTTTTAGAGCACTTTGTTGTAAAGCCCTTCCATAGGAAAAGCTCATTAAAAAATTTGTATCATTAACTTTGTTTATTTCATTTAAATTTTGAGTTGCTTCTATTTCAGTTTGTCCACCTGAAAGGA
>CACIUJ010000045.1 GCA_902589795.1 uncultured Pelagibacteraceae bacterium
AACTTAATAATTATTAAGAGGAAAATATGAAAAAAATAATAAGTTTAATACTAGGAAGTATAGTTGCTTTTACTTTAAGTATGTCAGCTGCTTTTTCGGCTGCAAATGAAGTAAGAGTTGCTTTCTTCTTAGAATGGCCTACTCCAAACCAAGAAGATAAAGTAAAGAAAACTTTTGAAGACGCTTTAGGAGTTCCTGTAAAATGGACTAACTTTGCAAATGGTGGAGCAATGACTGATGCTATGTTAGCTGGAGATATTGATATCTCTTACTCACAAGGTTTAGTGCCATTTATAAATGCTGTTAAATCTAATGCACCATTAAAGCTTGTTGATATTGCTATGGAATATGGAATGGGTGGTACAACGTGTATAACATCTAAAGCTTCAGGTATTACAAAAGCTAATGCTTCTGAATTAGAAGGCAAAAAAGTTGCAGTTCCACTTGGAACTATGGCTGAGTATGTTTTTGATGAAAGTATGAAAGTTGTAGGAGCTGATAGAAAAAAAATGGATGTTATTCAAATGGACCCTGAGGAAGGGGCTGCAGCAATAGTTTCAGGCGATGTTGTTATGGCATGTCTATTTGGAGGTAACTCTATTAAATCAGCATTAACTGTTGGTACAAGATTATTAACAGTTCAAGAAGCTCGTGATGCAGGTATCTTAGGTATTGATATTACTTCTGTTACTACAAAATTTATGAAAGAAAACCCAGGAATGGTTAGAACTTTCATAGAAGTAACTCATGAAGCTAATGCTAGATACAGAGCAGGAAAATCTAATCTAAATATCATAGCTAAAGATGCTGAGATGAAGCTTGCTGATATGAAAGATACAATAGGTGGATTTAAATTTCTAACACCTGCTGAAACTAAAAAGTCTATGGAAAGTGGTAATCTCGATGCATTCTTAAAAGGAATGGATACACCACGTGGTTCGGTAGATACTAGTTTTTTACCTTTATAATTTTAAAGGATAAGATAAAATTAAAATAGGCGCCAATCTAATAAATTGGTGCCTATTTTTTTAAAAAAAAATATAAAATTATTGCTATGAGTGATTTAGTTTCTCAAAATCTAAATATGATTTTTAAAACTCCAAAAGGAGATATTGTTCACGCATTAAAAGATTTAAACTTTACTCTTAAAAAAGGAGAACTTTTAACTGTCCTTGGTCCTTCAGGTTGTGGAAAAACAACTTTATTAAATATTGCTGCTGGCTTTCTTAGACCTACATCTGGATCAATTGTTTTAGGAGAAAATGAAATTGATGGACCAGGTGTAGAAAGAGGAATGGTTTTTCAGCAAGGTGCTTTGTTTGAATGGCTTACTGTTGCTGAGAACGTAGATTTTGGGTTAAGAATGAAAAAAGAGGACCCTATTAAAACAGCAAAAAAAGTTGAAGAGTGGTTAGAGATTGTAGGATTAAAAGGTTTTGGGAACACTCCAACTTATCAATTGTCCGGAGGTATGCAACAAAGAGTGGCTCTTGCACGTTGTCTAATTAATGACCCAGATTTAATTTTAATGGATGAACCGCTTGGTGCATTAGATGCTCTTACTAGAGAAAAAATGCAATCTTTAGTTCTAAAAATTTGGAAAGAAACAGGAAAAACTATAATTTTAATTACTCACTCTGTTGAAGAGGCTTTGCTCCTTGGTGAAAGATTATACGTAATGGCTCCAAGACCTGGACGAATACATAAGGAATATAAACTACCATTTGCTTCTATGGGTTTAACGGGAGATTTAAGAGAAATTAAAAAAAATAAAGAGTTTACAAATAAAAGAGAAGAAATCTTAGCCATGATTTGGAACATGGAAGAAGAAATAATGGGTAAAGATATCTGATATGATTACAGGAATTCTAACATTTTTAATAATCTTTTCTGTTATAGGATGTATTCTTTACGGAAGAAAATTAATTAAAACTGAAAAAGTTGATGCCGTTTTTGGAAACCCAGAAAAGGCTAAAGGAGGAACGCACTGGGTTATTGTGGGAAGTAGCTTTCTGCTATTAATTTGGCTTTATTATTCCTGGGATATGGCAAAGTCTTTTTATCCCAAATCTGCTAATGAACTTTGTCAAGTTGCTAAAGTTAATGAATCGTTGCG